>DAOSXE010000005.1 GCA_035380285.1 bacterium
TCGGAGGGGACGACCTCGTCGCTGGAAGCCCCGAACCAGGCCTTGGTCAGGCCCCTCACCAACCAGAGCCCCGAAGAGGGGCGGAAGAGCGCGACGTCCGAGGTCCCGTCGCCGTCGTAGTCGCCGGCGACGGCGGCGGGGCCGGACGGGGGCGTGGGGGGTATGGGGGTGGGAGAAGGACTGGGACTGGGAGTAGTCGTGGGTGAAGGCGTCGGGGAAACGCTGGGGGTGGGCACGGGAGTAATCTCATAGGTCCAGAAGCGGGCGGAATCGGCGTATCCGCAAACGTCCGAATCCAGGAACCCCCGGACATAGAGGCGGGCGGAAACGGTTCCGGCGGGAGCGGTCCCCGACCAGGACAGTTTTTCCCACCCGGCGATCCCGCTGTTGTAGACCGTCGTTTGGAAATCCGAGGTCGCGCCGTCCCACCACGACAGAACGATTCCCACGGCCGAGGCCGTCCCGGAGAGGGTGCGTGCGGAAAACGTGTAGCTCTCCCCCTCCGCCACCGCTATATCCTGGTAGTAGCCTTTGCCGTAGGGCCCGGGGGAGGTAGTGGTGGACAGCTCCATGGCGTAATTCCCCTCGAAAACTTCCTGGAATTCCTGCGCCGCGGCGCACGAACTCTCCGAGGACCAACCGTCCAGGGTACGGACGTTTCCCCAGGTCTCGAACCCTCCGTTTTCGAGAAGGTTCGGGGCCGGCGAAGGCGTGGGCGACGGGGGCGGCGGGGTCGGAGTGACCGGGGCCAGAAGCTCCAGCGAAGCGTCGTCCGCGTACCCGCAGAGCACCGACTCCCGGAAGCCCCGAACCATGACCCTGAGGTTGACGACCCCCGAAGGAGCGGGACCGGTGATAAGCTCCAATTTCTCCCATTCCCCGGACCCGGCCGCGCGCACCGTACTCCAATAATCGGCCGAAGACCCGTCCCACCAGTTGCCGCTTATGCCCATTCCCGAATCCTCGATCGAGTAAACCCAGACGGAGAAAAGAAAGCGGTCGCCGGGGGCGACGGTATAAACCGACTGGTATATCCCTTTCCCGTAATACCCGGGCGCCCCGATGGTTGTCAGCGCGGCGCTGGAAGCGCCTGAATGAACCGGAGACGAAGCCTCCGCAACCGATGCCGAAGCGGGGCTCTCCAGGTCCCAATCGTCGGGCGAGCCGCCGGTCCAGTCCTCGAAACCGCCGTTGCTCAGAAGATTGACGGGCGTGGGCGTAACCGGGAGGGGGACGGGAGTGGGCGTGACCCTGACCGCCATCCGGTAATCGACGATCACCGGGAGGTGGTCGGAGGCGTCTTCGGTGTCGTACTGATTGACCCCGGCCGCCGAACGCTGGGAAGCGGTCATGTTACGGGTATTGAGGATGAAGGAGTTGGCCACCATGACCACGGAATCGGTATAGTATTGGCGGTCGAAGCGCCGATAAGGGTTGGAAACGTCGGAAGGCCAGGTGTCGTGGTCGTCGCTCCAGGGATCGTCGGGATAGGCGTCGGCGAGATCGCTCCCGTCCCAATCGCCCTTGACCGCGGGGCCGAACGTCCCCGTATCCTGGATGTCCCCCGTCCGGATGGTGATGTCGGGCTGGATATCGTCGATAAGATTGAAATCGCCCAGAATCACCACCGGCGTATCCGTTTCCAGGCTGATATAGTCGTGTTCGGCTTCGGGCGCGTCCCGGGCGTCCCCGAGCCAAGCGGCATTGGCATCGGCGCTCTCCTGCCTCTGATCCTCGTCGCCGGAGTCGGACCCGGACTTGAAATGGTTGCCCATAATGTAGAAATCGCGGCGGTAGGTCGCGTCGGGGAGATCGATCAGGGCCATGGTCACTCCCCGCGTGGAAGCGTTGGGGCTGGTGTCCCAGCGCTCCATGGACAACGGCCAGCGGGAAGCCACGGCGTTGCAGACGTCGAGAACCCAATCCCCACCGACGTAGAAGCTGGAATATTTTCCGGTCCAGGCCGTCCAGGTCCCTCCCAACAGGGAATCGAGGCGCCCCTCGATCTGGTCGATGGTCACCTGCCAATAAATCTCCTCGAAAACGATGATGTCCGGATCGAGAGCCTGCAGCAGCCGCTCGTATTCCCCGTCGGTCCCCGAGTCCCAGATAAAATTGCGCATGGTGTTGTAGGTCATGACCCGGATATCGGTGGATTCTTCCTTGGAGAGGTCTCCGGTGTTGGGGTCGAAGGCCGGAGCCGACGGCGGCAGAAAGAGCCGGACCAGGACGATTAAAGCCGCCGCCGCGGCCACCGCCCTGCCCCGTTGTCCCGTTAGGTGCCGCCCCGCCATCGTCACGTCCCCAGGATCCGTAGAATTTCCCCGCCGTATTTGCGGAACCGGGCGGCACCGAGACCCTCGACCGCAGCCAAGGCTTCCGGGGTGCGCGGGCGCAGGCGCACGATCTCTTTCAGGGAACGGGTGGGGAGAACGGCCGAACGGCCGACCCCGAGCCGTTCCGCAGTCCGGTTTCTCCAATCCTTGAGCCTCCCCGTCAACCGCCGCTCCCAGCCGGGGGGAAACGGCTTGGGAGCGGGACGGGGAGGCGGGCCCTCCCCTTCCCCGGCCAAACCCAGGGAGACGGCGGCGACAAGATCCCGTCCGAACCGGTCCCAGACCCGCCGGGTCACCCCCTTGACGGCGAGGAACTCGTCGCGCGCACGCGGGAGACGGGAAGCTATCTCCAGCATAGCCTGGTTCCCCAGGACCTTGAAGGGGGGACGGTCCAGTTCCCGGGCCTTATCCTGGCGCCAGAGGAAAAGCCGGTTGAGCACTCTCAACCCGGCCTCGGTTTCGACGGCATCGATCCCCTTCACATTCCAGACGACCGCCCGGGCGAAAGAGGGAGCCAGGGGCGGAATATCCGCTAAACGCTCGAACTCGAACCGGGCCTCATCGGTCAAATCCCGCTCCGCCAATTCCCGGCTCAGGGCGTCGGCCAGCTCGAAGAGAAAACGGGTGTCCTGATAAAGATACTCGATCTGCCCCTCGGAGAACGGGCGCCGGGCCCAGTCGCAGGTGGTGTATTTCTTGGCCAGGACCACTCCGCAGTACTTCTCCACCAGGGCGGCCAGGCCGATCTTATCGAAACCGAGAAGCTCCGCGGCGATGGCGGTGTCGAAAAGTCCGGCGAAGGAATATCCGAAATCGCGTTTCAGCAGACCCAGGTCGTACACCCCCCCGTGAAAAATTTTTTCCACGGAGGGGTCGGCGAACATCTCCCCGAGAGCGGGCTCGGAGACGGCGATGGTGTCGAAGATATAGTGGCCGTCGCTCCCGGTCACCTGGATGGTACAGACCCGTTCCCGGAAAGCGTGCATGGAATTGCTCTCGGTATCCACCCCCAGGCGGGGAGAGTCGCGTAACGCCGCGCAGGCATCCGCCACCCCCGAATCCGATTCGATGAGAACGACCGGCTGGTTTTCTCTGTCCTTGGCAACGATCATAACCTGGTCCGTCATCTTTCCGGCGAGGGCAAAACCCCCGCCGCGAACCATCGAACCCGGCCGGAGGATTTCCCGTTCCTTATAAAGAATATACCTTCTCCATCGACCCCATGATAGAATTAACTATTGCGCAAACCGGGGCGCGAGGCCCTCCGCCCCCCAGCCCGGAGAACATCATGGAAAATCCCCGCATAACGATATGGGCTTTAAGCACCTGCATCCATTGCCGCCGGGCGGCACGGCTGCTCGACCAGCTGGAAGTTCCCTACCGGAAAGTCGAAGTCGACCTCCTTTCGGGGGAGGAACGCGCACGGGCGCTGGAGGAAATGTCCCGCCACAACCCCGAACGTTCCTTCCCCACCCTGTTGATCGGCGAAGAAGTCATCGTCGGCAATATCCCGGAGCGGATCCGCGAAGCCGTGAACCGGGACGCGTCCCGATGACTCCCGAAGAACTTCGGGAACAGCTCCGTCCCCTCCAGGAAAAGCTCGGTTATTTTTTCAACCGCGACCGGGAGATGACCCTGGAACTGCTGGAGGGCCTCCTGAAAAACCGGGAGCGCTACGGCTACATGGCCTGCCCCTGCCGATTGGCCAGCGGGGACCGCGAACGGGACCGGGATATATTCTGCCCCTGCGTCTACCGCGAACCGGACGTGCGGGAATACGGCTCCTGCTACTGCGGCCTCTACGTCTCGGAAGCCTGGAACCGGGGGGAGATCCCCCATAGCCACGTCCCCGAGCGACGGCCGGGCGGAGGAGCGGTGTAAGCGCCTATGACCGGCGGTTTCGGACTCTACGTCATCCTCACCGAACCGGAGGCGGGATACGAACGGGCGGCGGCGGCGGCTACGGAGGAGGAAGCGGCTTTCCTGCAATTGCGGATGAAGGATCGGCCGGAACGTGAAGTTCTGGACATGGCCCTAAAACTCCGGAAGATCACCCGCGGATCGAAGACCCGATTCATCGTCAACGACTCCCTGGAGACGGCCCGGGATGCCGATGCCGACGGGGTGCACCTGGGTCGGGAAGACATGGCTCTCTCCCGGGCCCGGGAACTCTGGCGGAGTCCGGGCAAGATTTTCGGACTTTCCACTCACAGTATCGGCGAAGCCGAAGCCGCCGCGGCCGCGGGAGCGGATTATATCGGGGTAGGACCGGTTTTCCCCACTCCGACCAAACCCGGGCCCGACCCGGCGCTGGGGGCGGATCTGGCCGCGAAGATCGCCCGGGAATCGCCCGTACCCGCGGTCGCCATCGGGGGGATCACGGAAGAGAACCTCCCTCTCCTTCTTTCCCTGGGGGTCCGCACCGTCGCCTGCGTACGCCCCGTCTGCGGGACCTCGAACCCCGCGGCCGCGATCCGGCGCTGGCAGGCCATTCTGCGCACGGCGGCCGGCGACGAGGGGCGGCCATGAGCGGAACGCGCCGGCGACGACGCGCGAGCCGGCAGGCCGGGGACGGCGTTTCCGGTCTCCCCTTCTGACCCGATGAAACACTTTCTCGGTTCGCTGGCCTTTCCCCTGGGTCTGGCGGGGGCCATCGCCGCGGGTCTTCTCTTCCCCGAGGCCGGCCTCGGAACGAGCGGCCTGCGCTTCCTGGGGGCTCCGCCCCGCCTTCTGGCCGTCATCGGCATCTTCCTGGTTACCGGGCTTCTGCTCGAACCCGCCGGGCTGACCAAAGGGAAAAGGTTCGCGGCGGCGGCCGTGGCGGCGGTGGCGGTGAATCTTTTCTGCGGCCCTCTGCTGGGCGGCTTGCTGGGGCGCGCTTTCAGGCCAGAGGAGGCGGTGCTGGCCGCGTTCCTGGTTTTTTCCTGCGCCCCCACCACCCTGAGTTCGTCAGCCGTCATCACCCGAACCGCGGGGGGGAACGTCACCTGGGCTTTGTCCTTCATCATCCTCCTCAGCCTGGTCGGGATCGTGGTCCTGCCCTTCTCCCTGGCCCAGACGCTTGCCCGGGGAGGAATCTCCGTCGACCGCTGGGCGATTCTCCGCAACGTCTTCTTCCTGGTCATGCTCCCGACCGGGTTCGGGTTCGCTCTTCAGAAAACGCTGCGGCGCCCGAGGGGAAAAGCCTGGGCGCACATGCCGCCGGCGCTGGTCGTCTTCATCGTCTGGCTCTCGGTTTCCGGCGCCCGGGCCCGCCTGGGCGCCTTCACGCCGGGGGCGGCGGCCGGAGCCGCCGCCCTGGCCGCCGGTTTCCACTTCTGCCTCCTGGCGCTGGCCGCGGCGGCGGCCCGAGCCCTGCGGCTGGACCCCCGTGAAGCCCGAGCCCTCTGGTTCGCCGGCTCCCAGAAGAGCCTCCCGGTCACGGTTTCGATCCTGCTCATGCTGGGAGCGGCGGAAGACTCCGGAAAACCGATCTTCGACGCCGCCACGGCCGCCGCCGTAATACTCTACTTTCCGCAAATCGTCATCGACTCCCTGGCGGCGGCGGCGGCGCGGATACGAGGCGGGAACGGCAACAAAGCCGTTGCCGAAGACGGACGGCTGCCCTAAGGTACCGAGTATGATCGCAAGGAGGCAAACGGACCGGGGCCCGGGCGCCGTCGGCGCAAAAGCGTTAACCGGGGCCACCGTCCTGGCGGCGGCCGGCGCCGCGGTCTTATATCTTCTCCTGTTTTGGTTCTGCGACCGCCCCGTCGACCTCTGGGTCCGCGCCCATTGGGCCGGTACCTGGGTTTTTTCGGCGGGAACCCTGGTCTCCGAACTGGCCACCGGGGAATATCTCCGGCTGGGGGCGGCGGCCGGCTTCATAGCGGTGGCGGTTTTCGACCCCGGCCTGAAACGCTCCTGGGCCCGGAACCTCCTCTGCGTCTGTCTCGCCTTCGCGGTCGCCACCGTCGTCGGAGAAGGCTTGAAGTACCTGTTGGGCCGCTGCCGCCCGGTGCTGCTCTTCGACGAAGGCCGCTACGGTTTCACTTTCTTCGCCTCGAAATGGGAACTGAACTCCACGCCTTCCGGGCATACCCTCCGCGCCTTCTCGATCCTGACCTCGCTCGCCCTCCTCTTCCGCAGGTACCGGGCCGGGTTCGTCGCGCTGGCCGTTCTCGTCGCGGTCAGCCGGGTGGCGGTCACCGCCCACTACCCGGCGGATATCGTCCTGGGGGCCTTCATCGGCGTCTTCAGCGCCCTCTGGACCCACCGATACTTCTTCGGGAAAGCGGAGACCGCCTCACCCGGCGGGCAACGGGCCTAAGCGTCCACGCCCAGCAGGGCCCGGACCAGGTAACCGACTCCGAAACTGGCCGCGGCCACCCCCAGGCTGATCCCGGCCATCTCCAGAAAACGGCGGAGGAAGGGCAGGTCCCGGGCCACCGAGAGGTAGTAGTTGAAGCAGAAGATGATGAAAACGGCGGCGCCCAGCGTCAGCCCCAGGCAGGCGAAGTAATCGGCGAGCACCAGGTACGGGAGGATAAGAAGGCCGACCGTGACGATGTAAGCGGCCCCCGTATAGAGGGCGGCTTTCCCGGGGCTGACCTCGGAACCTTCGGCTTTCCGGGACAGATATTCCGAAGAAGCCATGGAGAGGGCCGCCGCCACCCCGGTGATCAAGCCGGTCAGGGCGATCAGCCGGGTATCGCGCAGAGCCAGGGTGAAGCCGGCCAGGGCGCCGGTCAACTCGACCAGGGCGTCGTTGAGGCCGAGGACGACCGAACCGGTATAGCGGAGGCGCTCCTCGTCGAGCAGGGCGAGGAGTTCGCGTTCGTGGCGGTTTTCGTCTTCGGCGATCTTCTCGGCTTCGGGGACCTCATCCCGGAGGCGCTCGTAGTTTTCTTCCGCGCCCTCCTCGCCCCGCTCCATCAGCTTGACCGCGAAGGTGAAACCGGCCACGCGGGCGAGGAACCCGTACCAGCGGATCTTCCAGCGGTCGGGAGCGACATCGCGTCCCGTGTGCCGCTTCCAGACGCCGTAGTGGCGCAGCTCCTCGTCGGCGATCCGGCGCAGAACCCGCCGGTTCTCTTCCGATTTCAGCCGCTCGGCCAAGCTCAGGTAGATCCGGTGCTCGGTGATTTCACCGCGCTGAAAATCCAAGAGCCGTTCCCCGATGTCCGTCATCTTTCTCATCTCTCTGGGCCGATGATACCCGGCGGGGTATTCCCGTCAAGCCCCGGCCGCGACGGCGGCCCGGCACCCCCCAGGATCGAGAACACCGCTCCTCCCACCACCAGAGCCACCCCGGCGAGCATCCTCAACCCCGGAACCTCCCCCCAGGCCAGCCAGTCGATCACCCCGGCGAAAACGACCCCGAAATACATGAAGGGGGAGACGACGGCGACGGGGGCGAAAGAGAAGGAACGGACCAGGAAGAGCTCGATGAACAGGAACCCGGCGGCGGCGGCGAACAGGTAGATCCACTGCGCGCCCCGGGGGGTCTTCCAGACGGGCGCGGCGAACAGTCCGGAAAGAAGGGCCGTCATCAGAAAAACGAAGAAGAGGGTCACATCTTCGCGCTCGGTCCCGGCGTCATCGAGGAGGCCGACGACGATGTCATCGAAGGCCACGGCGACCCCGGAAGCCAGCGCGAGAAGGATGCCGGGGCGGGCGAACGTCCCGGCGGCGGGGTCGAGAATGAGAACGATGCCGACGAAACCGACCGCAACAGCGGCGATCAAGCCGGGGGAGAGGCGGCGGCGGAACCAGAAATACGAGATGACCGGGATGAAGAGGGGGGCCGAGCTGTTGAGAAGCACTCCGCTGGAGACCGGGACGGTCCTGATCGCCAGGTACATCAGATACGAGGTGAAGAAAGCCAGGCTCCCCTGGAGAAACTGCAGGCCGTAGCGGCCGCTGGGCAGGGAAAACTTCTTCAAACCCCGGCGCAGATGCCAGGCGGTGACGGCCAGGAGAGGAATCAGGCTTTCGAAGAAGACCACCACGGCGGTGGGCAGTCCGGAGGCGACCGCCTGTTTGACCAGGGATCCGGTCACGGCCACGAACAAGAAGGCCGCGACCATGCAGACTATTCCCCGGGGCGCCGAGGGAGCCGCGCTCGAGCGGGGGCGCCTCACCGGTCATTTTCCTCCGGGATCGCGCCGATACCGATCATGACCTAGATCCTCCCTGCCCTTTTTTCTACACGGACCGGCGGCTGAATACAACCTTACCGTGCGCCGCCTCACTCCAGGCGCTGCAGGCTCGGGTGGATATGCAGGCACGGGAGGAGGCATAGGGCATAGGGCATAAAGACAGAATTCAGAATACAGTATACAGAATTCAGTAGCCCTCAACCGCGCCCCCTCAATACGTCCACAGATGACACAGATCGGGAAGGTATGGGGATATATGAAGGAGGGAATGTTTTACTTTATGCCCTCTGCTCCCCCCAAGGGCCGAGGGGGGGGGGCCTCCTTCCTGAACCCTCTCTATGCTCTATGCCCCATGCTCCATGCCTGCCCCCCCTGAACCCTCTCTTTCCCCCTCTGTGCCCTGTGTGGTTATTTCCCTTTCCCCTTCAGCCTGACCGGCGGCGGCGGGCGGCGAAAGGATCGTCGAGGCCGACGGCTTTCCAGGTATCGGGGTCCTCCATGCAGAGATAGATGGGGAGGCGCCGGCCGGAAGGGCCGAAGAACTCGAGGAGACGGCGGTAAGCCGCGGCGCGGACGGCAGGGAGGTAGCGGAGCTTGCCGTCGAAACCGGGGAACAGCTCCTGGTCGGCGATGGGATCGCCGGGGAACCGCCGTTCCAGGATCTGGAGCAGCCGCGGCCGGAACCGGACGGTTCCGAGGCTGATCCAGGCGATCAGGTCGGGGTGAAACCGCTCCAGGATTTCTCCGATCAGTTCCCGATATCCGTCCTCCCAGCCGGGGAGCAGAACCACCGGGTCGAAGTGGAAAGCGAGACGGTACCCCGCTTCCGCGCAACGAGCGGCGGCGGCCAGGCGCCCGGAGACCGGGGCCGCCCCATGGTCGAAACGCCGGGCGGCGGACGGGGGGGAAAGGGAAAATCCGACGACGATATTCCCTCCCGGGTCCGTCCCCAGCAGCCCCTCCACCTCGTCGCTTTTGGTTTTGAATTCGAATTCGATTCCCTTCCGGCCCCGGAAGTAACCGACCAGGTCGCGGGCATACCCGGTCAGGGAGTCCCAGGCCAGGGAGTCGGAAAATTCCCCGGTGCCGATCCGGATTTCTTCTTCCCGGCGCCGGAAGGATCCCAGCGCTCCCGGGGGCGGAAGCGCGGAAACGGGGAAGAAAAGACCGGGAACGGTCATGTACTCCTGGAGAAAACAATAGCTGCAGTCGTAGGGGCATCCCGCCGCCAGCTCGTAGACGCGGTAGCCGCAGCCCAGGGCGCCGGCGGCGCAGGGGCACGGCTGCAGGGCGCCGGGGCCGACGGAGCCGATCAGGACCGTCTCCCGGCGCCGGTTGTAATCGGCGGGACCGGGGCGGCGGCGGGGGAGCGAGCGGCGCCATTCGCGCAGGGAGGGCACTTCCATGCCCCTGGCGCCGGGGAAGGCGCGGCGGAAGCGGGAGAGGAGCGGGGCCCCGGAAACTTCCCCTTCCCAGACGATCAGCCGCGGAGAGGGGGAAACGCCCGGAGCGAAGACGGCGGCGCCGGGGAACCGCTCCAGGGGCAGGAGCAGGGGGTCGGGGACGGGGCCGGCGGCGGCGGCGCCCGGGTAGCGCCGCCGAACCAGCGCGGCCCTGAGTTCGGGAAAACGCCGGGGGTGCGTCCCCTCCAGCACCCGTTCCGGGGAGATTCCTTCCCGGCGGGATATTTCGGAGAGGAGCCGCAGCAGTTCGCGGCGCTTGTTCACTCCGAACCGGGGGAAACGGCTCTCGATCACGGCCGCGGCTTCCCGCTCCCGGCCGGAAAGTTCCGGAGAACCCTTCATGGAGCGGGCGGCGGCGGGGAAAGCCACCCTTCGACCCGTTCCGGAGGCAGGCGCAGCGCCCGGTAGATGAGACCGCGGCGGCCGTCTTCGATCTTAGGGTTGTAGAACTCCCAGACCGTAGCGCCGGCCGGATCGACTTCGAAGATCCGACCCCGGTCCGATTCGCAGATAAGGGTGTTGCCGTTGGGAAGCCGCTGGCAGGACCCCCGGGTGGGAGAAGAAAAGGCCTGGGGCGGATCGGCCAGGTAGGACCAGACCGTCCGGCCGGAAACGGGGTCGATCTCCAGAATGCGGGAAAATCCGCGGTGGTACCCGTTGTCGAAGACCAGGATCCGGCCGTTCTCGAGCATCCGGGGCATGTGGGGCCAGTCGAGGACGTCCGCTCCCCACTCCCAGACGATTTTCCCGGTCCGGGGGTCGACGGCCAGGACCAGATTGACGTTGCGCAGGCAGATGAGCCAGTTGCCGGCCCGGAAACGTTCGTCGCGGCGCCCCAGTTCGGTTCGAGGGAGGGCCTGGGCGGAGTTGAGGTGGTAGTAGCTGTACTTCTCCAGGCCCAGGCACCGGCGGAAGAGGTTGTCGAGCTCGTAAATCCCCCAACGCAGATGGGAGGCGTAAAAGCGCTGCAGAGCGCGGGCAAAGCCGCCGGCCCCGGTTTCGGCGTCGAGGGCGGTGGGGCCGTGGATGTTTCTCAATTCGCTGAAATGGGTAAACGTCGCCCATTCTTCTCCCGGCTCGCCCTGCGACGAAATCCGGCGGACGGAGTCGAACTCGACCAGGCGGGAGCGGTAGAGACGGTGCGGGTTGGAGACGGCCACCAGGAAATCTCCGCCGTCGAGAGGAGAGATCTCGTGGTGGATGCCGATCGGCAGTTCCCAGACCACCCGGGACTCGCGGTCGAGGCGGACCAGGCTTTCGCCTTCATGAAAGGCCACGATCCCGCCGCCGTCGAGAAGCCGGGCGAAATCCCAGCCTTTCCCCGGGTCGGGGAACCGCCAGCGATGAACGGGGCGCCCCTCCAGGTCCAGGAGCCAGGCATAATCGGACCCGTCGGCGTAGAGCGTGTAGCCGGGGCAGGCCCGGTCCCGGTCCCAGGCGACCACACCGGCGACGCGGGCGGATACGGTCTGTTCCGACCAGGCCAGGTAAGGGAGCGAGACCAGTTCATCGAGGTTCCCACGCCCCGGAGCGGGAGCGGGACCCGGCGCCAGGAGGAGCAGGGAGACGAACACCGCCGCGGCCAGAACCCCCAGCACCGCCAACGTTTTCTTCATCCCCCGGGACATCGGCTTACCCTTCCTCTCCCCACAGGGCGCGGACGGCCGCCCCCGCGCGCTCCAGGGCGGCAAAAACCGAGTTTTCGGGGGAAGGGCCGTTTTCTCCGCCGGCGACGTCGGAGACGACCAGGACGGCGGCGGCCGCCGCCGAAACCGAGGCGGCGGCGGAGAACACCGCCGAACACTCCATCTCCATCGACTCCACGCCCCGGGCGCGCAGAAGCGGGCTCTTCCGGGAAGCCAGGAACGGCGAACCGACGGTGGCGTTCAGGACCGGGGGCACCCCCGAGAGGGGCGCCAGCAGCCGGACCAGCGCGGGGTCGGCCGGGACCTCGGCCCAGGCCGGGAGTTCTTCGCCCAGCCAGGGGCCGAACCCTTCCGCCGCCAGGCTGGCGCGGGGGACGACGATATCGCCCACCTTCGCCCGGGGAAGGCCGAGAAAGCGGCAGGTTCCCAGCAGGATCAGTTCCCGGCAACCCTCCCGGGCCAGCTCCAGGGCGGCGTCGCCGGCGTAGGCGCTTCCCATGCCGGAGGAGACGACGGCGAAGCCCGGGACGGCGGCGGCGGAATAAGGCCCCCCCCGGAAGAGCTTCTTCACCCCCAGACCCGAAAGCAGGGAACGGCGGACGAAGGGAAGCAGAACGCAACGGCGCCCCAGGTCCCGGGCGGGAATTCCGAATCTTTCCTCGAACGTCTTCACTGCAGCTGGGGTTTGCCCCGGAGACCGGTTCGAGTTATATTATACAGTAAGCCTCGGTGTCCGGCCGTTCGGGTAGTATATCGTATCGGCCGGCCGGGCATGGGAAAGAAATGGCGCCCGCCCGCCCGGGCCGGTCTCAGCGAGTCAGGGAGGAAGGATGAAAAGGACACTCTCCGCCGGTCTTATCCTGTGCGCGCTGGCGGCGTGCGCCCCCACCCGGACCACCGTCAAAGTCGTGAGAATCGATCCTCCTCCCGTCGCCTGGCGCGACCGGGCGCAAGGATCGCCGCAGCCGATCGAGGGGGCCGCGGTCAGTCTCGTCAACGGGAACCTGGAGGAACTGGTCCGAACCACGGGCCCGGCCGGCACGACGGTTTTCGAGTTCGATTCCCCCGACGCCATGACTTTCATCTCCTGTTGGGTGGGAGATACCGGACCGGTCAGCCGCGTCTGCGTCTATCTCGTCTCCGGGAGCTGCGGCGAGGTCGTGATCGAGCTGCCGGTCCCGGCTTCCCCGACGCCGGTCGCGACCGCCACGCCGCGACCGACCGCCACCCCCGCTCCCTCGGCCACTCCGGCCCCTACCGCCTCGGCTCAGCCCACGGCGGTCTCCATCCCGGCGGGAGGAGAGGAAACGGCCCCGGCGGAACCTTCCGGGCAAGTCACCGGCTAAGGGACGCCCGGCGTTACGCGCGGACGGGGGGCCCCGGGGAGAGGGAACGGGAAACCGCGGTCGGCCCTACTGCTCGGCCTCGGGGGTCTCAGTTTCGGCCGGAGCTTCTGCGCTCTTCTTCTTCCCGGCCGCGGGCTTCTTTCCGGACTTGGCCGCGGTTTTTCGGGCCGGAGCCTTCCTCGGCGTTTTCTTGGCCGGCTCCTTCTTGGCCTTGGAACCTTCCGGGGCGGGAGCCGACGCCTCCAACTTCTCGCTGAAAAGAATCACGGCGGTGGGACCGCCGTCGCCGCGGCGGGCCGCCGACATCTTCAGAACCCGAGTGTACCCACCCCGGCGTTCGCCGAAGCGCGGCCCGATCTCGTCGAAGAGTTTCTTGACCGCGTCCTTGCGCCCGAGAAAAGCCACGGCGCGCCGGCGCGAGGCGAGATCGTTCTTCTTGGCCAGGGTGACCATGCGGTCGGCCCACCGGGCCGCCGCCCGGGCCTTGGGAAGGGTGGTCTCGATCTTCTCCTCCACGATCAGCGCGGCGACCAGATTGGCCAACAGGGCCCGCCGGTGCGCGGAAGTCCGGTTGAGTTTAAAAGTATCTTTACGGTGTCGCACGTGGCTATTCCTCCGGGATGGTGTTGAAAACCGCCTCCTCGGACTCGAATTCCGCCGGAAGTTCCCCGACGGGGGCCGAGAGATCCATGCCCAGATGCAATCCCAGACGGCCAAGGATGTTCTTGATCTCTTCCAGGGACTTCTTGCCGAAATTGCGGTATTTGAGCATCTCCGCCTCGCTCCGGGAGACCAGATCCCCGATCGTCTGAATGTTGGCCGCCTCGATGCAGTTCTTGGAGCGAACCGAGAGTTCGATCTCGGTGATGGGCATCTTCAAGAGCTTCTGGAACTTGTTCTCTTCGTCCAGATCGGATCCGACCTCGTCCTCGAACTCGACCGTGTAGCGGTCGTCCTCGGTGAAAAGATCGAGGTGTTTCTTGAGAATGGCCGAGGACTGGATCAGGGCCTCGCGGGGGGAGACCCTCCCGTCGGTCCAGATCTCGATGATGAGACGATTGAAGTCGGTCCGCTGCCCCACCCGGGTGTCCTCGACGTAGTATTTGACTTTGCGCACCGGGGTGAAGATGGCGTCGATGGGGATCACTCCGAGCACGTCCGCCGAACTCTTGTTCTGCTCGGCCGGACGGTAACCGCGGCCGAGACCGACCCAGATCTCCATGCGCAGACGGCCGCCCGCCTCGATCCGGGCCAGATACTGTTCGGGGTTGATGACCTCGACCGTGCCGCCGGTCTCGATATCGCCGGCGGTGACTTCTTTCTCCCCGGAGACGTCGAGCGTGATCTTCCGGGGCTCGCGGCCGTCCATCTTCAACACCACCTGCTTGAGGTTGAGGACGATGTCGGTGACGTCCTCGTAAACGCCGGGAACGGTCGAAAATTCGTGCTGGACCCCCTCGATCTTGATCTTGGTGATGGCGGCGCCTTCCAGCGAGGAGAGGAGGACCCGTCTCAAGGCGTTGCCCAGGGTGAAACCGTACCCGCGTTCGAACGGTTCGGCGATAAACTTGGTGAAGGTGGGAGTGGCGGAGGCTTCGTCCCACACCAATTTATTGGGAAGAGCCAATTTGCCCATAATAACTGCCATGATGCACCCTCCTGAAGTGTGCGAAGTATACGATCGCGGACTCAGACCTTGGAGTACAACCCGACAACCAGGGAGATATCGATGGGGATGGGGATGTCCTCGCGCCCGGGAAGCCTCAATACTTCGGCCTTGAATTCGTTTTTATTGAGCTGCAGCCAGGAAGGAACGTCCCGGAGGCGGGCCTCCACGGCCTCGGCCGCGCGCTGGCGGCTCGTGCCCCGGTCGCGGACCTCGATGATGTCTCCGACCCGGACCTGGCGGCCGGGGTAATCGACCCGGCGGCCGTTGATGAGGATATGCCCGTGACGGACGAACTGCCGGGCGGCGCGGGGCGAAGTGACGAACCCCAGGCGCACGATCACGGAGTCGAGTCTGGTCTCGAGCAGACGCAGAAGATTCTCCCCGGGCCGCCCCTGCATCTGTTCGGCCTTCTTGAAATAATTGCGGAACTGCTTTTCCAGCATCCCGTAGCTCTTGCGCAGCTTCTGTTTTTCGCGGAGCTGTTCGCCGTACTCCGAGCTTTTCTTCCGCCGCTGGCCGTGCTCGCCGGGAGGGGTCCGGCCCTTCTCGACGGGGCATTTGCTCATCAGGCACTTAGCCCCCTTGAGAAACAGTTTTTCCTTCTCCCTCCGGCAGATCCGGCATACTGGTCCTATGTAACGTCCCATCTCAACTCCTGTGCTTCATTGCTGCAAGCCCGGCCCCGCGGCGGCTTACACGCGCCGCCGCTTGGGCGGCCGGCAGCCGTTGTGGGGCAACGGGGTCACGTCCTTAATCGCGGTGATCTTGAACCCCTGAGCCTGGAGGGAGCGGATGGCCGACTCCCGGCCCGAACCGGGCCCCTTGACCCAGACTTCGACTTCGCGCAGGCCGGCGTTTTTGGCGTCGGCCGCGGCTTTCTCGGCCACGATGCTGGCGGCGAAGGCCGTGCTCTTGCGCGACCCCTTGAACCCGGCGCGGCCGGAAGAGCACCAGGCTATGACTTCGCCGCTCCGGTCGGTGATGGTGACGATGGTGTTGTTGAAAGTGGATTGGATGTGCGCGATCCCGACCGGCACCGAGCGGGCGACCTTCTTTTTCTTCTGCGTCTTCTTTACCTTAGCCATCTCTTATCTCCTCAGGGACCTCGGCGGGCGCCGAATCAGGTTTTCTTCCTCTTGGCCCCCACCGATTTTCCCGGCCCTTTGCGGGTACGGGCGTTGGTGTGGGTGCGCTGACCGCGACAGGGAAGACCGCGGCGATGCCGCAAGCCCCGGTAGGCGCCGATGGTCATCAACCTCTTGATGTTCCCCGAGACCTCGCGGCGGAGATCGCCCTCCACCCTGATCCCCTTCTGGATCTCCGAGGTGATCTTGCTGATCTCGTCCTGGGTCAGCTGATGGGCCCGGGTTTCCGGGGGCACCTCGGAACGGGCCAGGATATCCCGCGAAAGCTTGGGGCCGATCCCGTAGATATACGTCAGGGCCACATCGATACGTTTGTTTTTGGGGACGTCGACGCCGATTATTCTGGGCATGTTACGATCTCTCCTGTCTGGGGGCGGTCAAGCTTCAGCCCTGCCTCTGTTTATGGCGGGGATTGGAGCAGAGAACGCGGACTACTCCCTTGCGCTTGACGATCTTGCAACGCTCACAAATTCTTTTTACCGACGGCTTTACCTTCATCTTCAACCTCGATTGCGGGCGGTCTCACAGCCTGCGAATGATTCTGCCTTTGGTCAAATCGTAGGGCGACATCTCCATCAGGACCTTGTCCCCGGGAAGGAGCTTGATGAAGTGCAAACGCATCCTCCCGGAAATATGGGCCAGGATAACATGCCCGTTTCCCACTTCCACCCGGAACATGGTGTTGGGCAGCAACTCCTTGACCACGCCCTCCAGTTTTATCGGAGCTTCATTCGACATATCGTTACTTCCCTCGCCGCCCCGCCACGGTCATGATTTCCGGCCCGGCGGCGGTAACGGCCACCGTCTGCTCGAAATGCGCCGACGGTTTCCCGTCCGCGGTCACGACCGTCCAGTTGTCGTCGAGGATTCTGACTTCGCCTACTCCCATGTTTACCATCGGTTCTATCGCCAGGACCATGCCTTCCCGGAGCAGCGGTCCCGTTCCCGCGGTCCCGAAATTCGGGATCTGGGGATCTTCATGAAGCCGCAGGCCGATCCCGTGGCCGACAAAATCGCGGACCACCGTGAACCCGGCCCCTTCGGCGACGGCCTGAACCGCAGCCGATATATCAAAGAGCCGGTTGCCGGGGCAAGCTTTTTCAATCCCCGCCGCCAGGGCTCTCCGGGTCACTTCGATCAGGCGTTTTTGTTCCCGGGGCGCCTCTCCTACCGGAAAGGTCGCGGCCATGTCTCCGTAATATCCCCGATATTTTACTCCTATATCCAGACTTACCAGGTCGCCTTCCCGCAAGCGGCGTTTCCCGCCGATGCCGTGAACGACTTCTTCGTTGACCGAGATGCAGATGATGCCGGGGTAACCGTTATATCCCTTAAAAGCCGATACCACGCCCAACTCCTCGATCAGCTCCCCGGCGGCGCGGTCCAGATCCTCGGTGGTCGTCCCGGGCCGGATCCGCCGGCTCACCGCCGTCATCACTTCGGCGGTTATCCGTCCGGCTGCCCGCATCAGCTCGAGTTCTCTTTCGCTCTTGAGGCTGATCATCGAGTGGCGCTCATCATCTCCTTCAGTTCGTCAAACGTCTCGTCCTTATCGACCTCGGCGTCGATTTCGATCAAGAGGCCGAGCCGCCGGTAGTATTCGGCGAGGTCGGCCGTCTTCTCTTCGTATTCCCGCAGCCTCTCCTCCACCGCCCGGGGCATGTCGTCGCGGCGGCGATAGAGTTCGCCGCCGCACCGGTCGCAGATCCCGGCGCGTTTCGGGGGCATGGTTTCCAGGTTATAGATGGTTCCGCAGTCGCGGCAGATCCGGCGGGCCGCCAGGCGCCGGACCAGGATCTCCCGACCGGCGGCGAAGTACACGACCCCGTCCAACTCTTCCCCCTCGTCCGCCAGTATCCCCCCCAGAGCCTCGGCCTGGGGCACGGTCCGGGGAAACCCGTCGAGAATGAAGCCCCGGCGGGCGTCGGTCCGGCCGAGGCGGCGGCGGACGATCTCGATGGTGACCCGGTCCGGGACCAGGTTCCCCTTCCCGATACATTCCTCGGCCAATTTCCCCAGATCGGTCCCCTCCTTCATCTCTTCCCGGAACATATCCCCGGTGGAGATATGGGGAACCTCGAGAAAACCGGCCAGCCTGACCGCGGCGGTGCCTTTCCCGGCTCCGGGAGGACCTAAAAATATGTAGCGGATACCCATGGCCCGGTCCTAGAAACGCCCCCGCAGCTTCCCTTTTTTCATGAAGCCGTCGTAATGGCGCATGAGCAGATGGGATTCCACCTGGCGCATGGTATCGAGCATGACCCCGACCAGAATGAGCAGGCTGGTCCCGCCGAAGAACTGGGCGATGGTGAAGCTGATCCGCAGGCGCCCGCTGATGAACGTGGGCAGGATGGCGATAATCGCCAGAAAGATGGCGCCGGAAAGGGTGATGCGGCTCATGACCCGATCCAGGTACTGAGCCGTGTTTTTGCCCGGGCGGATGCCGGGGATGAAACCTCCGTACTTGCGGAGGTTGTCGGCCATGTCCACCGGGTTGAAGGTGATGGCGGTGTAGAAGTAGGCGAAGAAAACTATGCAGAGTATGTACAGAGCCATGTAGATTACGCTGCCGGGCTGAAGCCACGCGCTCAGCCCCTCCAGGGCGGGAACGAACTGCACGATGGTGGCGGGGAACATGAGAATGGCCTGGGCGAAGATGATGGGGATGACGCCGGCCTGGTTCACCCGGAGGGGTAGGTAGGTGGCCTGCCCCCCGTAGACCCGGCGCCCGACCACGCGCTTGGCGTACTGAACGGGAATCTTGCGCTGGCCCTGGGTGATGAGAATGATGGCGGCGACCACCACCACCAGGAGAATCAGCATGATGATCAGAAAGCCCAGGGGACGGGTCCTGGTTTCGGGGTTGAAGGGGGAAAAGAGCAGCCACGCCTCGCGCACGGCGGCCGGCGCGCGGGAGATGATGCTGGTGGTGATGATCAGCGAGATGCCGTTGCCGATCCCGCGCTCGGTGATCTGTTCCCCCAGCCACATGATGAAGATGGTCCCGGTGGTCAGGGTCAGCATGGCCAGCAGACGGAAGCCGAGGCCGGGGTCGGCGATCTGGACGTCGGCGGCGGCGGACCCGAATATCTGCCCCGGGTGCTGGAGCCCCAAACTGATCATGTAGCCCTGAAAGAGGGCGAGGACCACGGTCCCGTAGCGGGTGTACTGGTTGATCTTCTTGCGGCCCGCTTCTCCTTCCTTGGCCATTTTTTCCAGGAAAGGAACGACCGCGGTCAGAAGCTGCATGATGATGGAAGCGCTGATGTAGGGCATGATCCCCAGGGCGAAGACCGTGCACTTGGACATGGCCCCCCCGGAGAAGATGTCCATGAGCCCGAAGATGGTGCCCCCGGCGGAATCGGTCAGTTCCTTGAAGATCTGGCTGAGGGCGGCGGGATCGATTCCGGGGGTGGGGATATAGCAGCCCACCCGGTACACCACGAGCAGACCGACGGTGAAGAGTATCCGCTTGCGCAGCTCCGGTATCTTGACTATGTTTCCGAACGCTTCCAGCATTGTCTGTTCAATCCTCCGGGGTCCCTCCAAAAAAAGACCCGCCGAACGGGCGGTTCCGGCGGCAGAAGCATCGGGCGGGGCGGACCCGCCGCGTTACTTCCTCCGGCTCCCGATAACCTGACACGTCCCTCCCGCGGCTTCGATGGCCTCGCGGGCCCGGGCGCTGAAACAATGAGCCCAAACCTCGAGTTTCCGTTCCAGGCTGCCGCGGCCCAGGACTTTGATTCCGTCGTAAAGCTTCCTGACGATGCGCTTTTCCAAAAGCAGTTCCGGGGTTACCTCGGTCCCGTCCTCGAACCCGTTCAGCGTGGAGAGGTTGACGATGCCGTAACGAACGGGGGACGGGGAAGTGAACCCCACCTTGGGCAGACGGCGGGCCAGGGGCATCTGACCGCCTTCGAAACCGGGCCGGATCGAGGCTCCGGAACGGGACTTCTGGCCTTTCTCTCCGCGGCCGGCGGTTTTCCCCCACCCGGACCCGGGCCCGCGCCCCTTGCGCTTGCGGGATTTCTTCGCTCCCGGAGTGAATTTCAGTTCATGCAATTCCACTGGTCTGCCCTTCCTTCATCTTCTTCCGCAACCGCACCGTGGACGACCTCCGGCCCAACCGATCGAGACCGTCCAGACCGGCCCGGACCACGTTCAAGGGATTGCGCGACCCCAGGGACTTGGCATAGACGTCCTTGATGCCGGCCAGTTCCAGGAGGAACCGGACCCCCCCGCCCGCGATCACGCCCGTCCCCGGAGGGGCCGGCTTCATGATCACGCGGGAAGAACCGTAGCGCCCCGTGATCTCGTGGGGGATGCTCGTCCCCTGTCGAGGAACCCTGACCATGGCCTTGCGGGCGTTCTCCACCCCCTTGCGGATCGATTCCGAAACTTCGTTGGCCTTTCCCAGGCCGAACCCGACCCGGCCGTTCTCGTCTCCGACCACCACCAACACGCTGAAACTGAACCGCCGGCCGCCCTTGACCACCTTGGCGCACCGGCGGATGTCCACCACCCGATCGATAAACTCGGACTCGACCTCGGGGTTGGTCCTCGCGTCTATTTTCAGAGCTCCCATTGCCTCTCCTTACTGAATGTCGACTCCCTAAAGCTTCAGGTTCCGGGAACGCGCACCCTCGGCCACGGCCTTGATCCGGCCGTGGTAGCGGAAACCGGCGCGGTCGAACACCACCTCGGTGATTCCCAGGGAGGAGGCCAGATCCCCGGCCAGGACCCCCAGCGCCTGAGCCGCCGCCACCGTCCCGGAGGAGCCGGAATGCTTCTCCGCGAAGGCCTTGGACCGGGTGCACACGGATCCCAGGGTGACTCCGCGGTCGTCGTCCACGAATTGAACATAGGTGTGCTTGAGACTGCGGTAGACGTTCATCCGGGGACGGCCGGCGGTTCCCCGGGCCTTTTTTCTCACCCGTTCCGCCCGTCTTTTCCTAGCCGCGGTTTTTTCCATGGATTTCATCTGTCAAACCTTAATCTTTCGTCTACGCCAGGGCTTTCCCGGCCTTCCTTCTGACCCACTCGCCCTCGTAACGGATGCCCTTCCCCTTATAGGGTTCGGGCGGACGGCAGCGGCGGATCCGGGCGGCGGTCTCCCCCACCACCTGCTTGTCGCAGCCGGAAACGATAATCTTCTGATTCCCGTCGACTTCGAACTTGATCCCCTGCGGCGGATCGATCACCACCGGGTGGGAGAACCCGATCTGCATCACCAGCTTCGGGCCCTCGAGCTGAACCCGGTACCCGACCCCGATCACCTCCAGCTTCTTCTGGAACCCGGCGCTGACCCCGATGATGAAATTGGCGAGCAGGCGCGCGTAAAGACCGTGGTAGGAGCGGGCCTGTTTATGCTCGGCATGGCGTTTCACCACAAGCTTGCGGCCTTCCTGTTCGACGGTGATGACCGGGGGCAGGGAGACGCTCATTTCCCCCTTGGGGCCCTTGACCGTCACCCGGTTGCCGGCGATCTCCACGGAGACCTTCTCCGGCACTTCGATTGGCGCGTTCCCTACTCGTGACATGACCCGTAGTATCCTTGCTTAGCGATTACCAGATATAACAGAGAACCTCGCCCCCGACCCCGGCGTGGCGGGCCTGGGCGTCGGTGACGACTCCCTTGGCGGTGGTGAGAACGGCCGTGCCCATCCCTCCCAGAACCATGGGGATCTCGTCCTTGTTCACGTACACCCGGCATCCGGGCCGACTGATGCGCTTGAGGTTGCGGAAAACCCGGCTTTTCTTGGGGCCGTACTGCATATAGATCCTGATCGTCCCCTGGCGGTTGTCCTCGATCAACTGATAGTCCTTGACATAGGACTCTTCCTTGAGAATCCTGACGACTTCCCGCTTCAGGCGGGAGGCCGGGACATCCACGGTCTCCAGCCCCCGGGCGTTGGCGTTCCGGAGCCGGGTCAGCAGGTCCGCGATGGGGTCGGTCATGGTCATGGTGGCGTACTCCTTTACCAGCTCGACTTGGTCACGCCGGGGATTTTCCCTTCTCCGGCCAGCTTGCGGAAACAGATCCGGCAGAGTCCGAATTTTCTCAGATATCCGCGCGGGCGCCCGCAATGGAGGCAGCGGTGGTAGCGCCGCACTCCGAATTTCGGCTCCCGCCGGCTTTTCTCGATCAATGCTTTTTTGGCCATCTCGCGCGCTTACCTTGTCGGTTATACGTTTGTCCGGCGGTCGGCGAAGGGCATTCCCAGCAGGGAAAGCAGTTCCTTGGCCTCTTCGTCCGATTCAGTGGACGTCACCACCGTGATGTTCATGCCCTGGACCCGGTAGACCTTGTCGATGTCCACCTCGGGGAAAACGATCTGCTCCTCCAGCCCCAGGGTGTAATTGCCGTGCCCGTCCAAGTTGACCGGCAGCCCCCGGAAGTCGCGGATCCGCGGAAGGGCCACGCTGATCAGGCGGTCGAGAAATTCGTACATTCTCTCCCCTCGGAGGGTCACCCGGCAACCGACCGGCATCCCCTCCCGGAGCTTGAACCCGGCGATGCTCTTGCGGGCGCGGGTGACCACCGGCTTCTGCCCCACGATCAGGGCCAGGTCGTCGGCGGCCGCCTGGACCGCCTTGGCGTCGGAGATGCCGGCGCCGATGCCCATGTTCACGACCACCTTCTCCACGCGGGGGACCCGCATGGTGTTGGTGAAGGCGAACTTCTCCTTGATCCGGGGAACGATCTCTTCCTGGTAATATTGCTTAAGCCGAGCCATGACCCTTCATTCCTCAATCCAGGGTCTCGCCGCACCGGCGGCAGATCCTGATTTTCTTTCCGTCATTGAGCGCCTTGATTCCGATCCTGGTTCCCCGCTTGCAGCGGGAACAGTAGATCTGGACGTTGGAAACGGCCAGGGGGGCCTCTTTTTCCACCGAGCCGCCCTGGGGGTTCTTCTGCGAAGGACGCACGTGGCGCTTGATCATGTTCACGCCCTGCACCAGGATGCGTTCCCCCCCCGGAACGATCCGGAGGACTTTCCCGGTCTTACCGGAGAACCGTTCCTTCCCCGCGATTACGATAACCGTGTCGTCTTTCTTGATCCTGGTCTTCATCGGCGTAGTGCTCTCTCTTTTCCGGCTCCGGGTCAGAGAACCTCCGGGGCCAGGGAAACGATCTTGAGGTAATTGCGGTCGCGCAGCTCCCGGGCGACCGGACCGAAGACGCGGGTGCCGCGCGGGTTCATCTGGTTGTCCACGATCACCACCGCGTTCTCGTCGAAGCGCAGAACCGAACCGTCGGGACGACGGATATCGTCCTTGGTCCTCACCACCACCGCGCGCACGACCTCGCCTTTTTTGACCGGGCTCTCCGGAATCGTCTCCTTGATGGAGGCCACCAGCAGATCCCCGATCTGGGCGTACCGCTTGCCCCCCGCGGATATCACTTTGATACAACTGGCCCGGCGCGCGCCGGTGTTGTCGGCCACCTTCAACATTGTCCGCATCTGGATCATCGCCTGACTCCCTGCTCCCGGGCTCCTTACTCCTGCTCGACGGACGACGTGATCACCCGCTCCAACCGCCAGCGCTTGGTCTTCGAGATCGGGCGCGTCTCCACGATCTGGACGAAATCCCCGCGGCGCGCCTCGTTGTTCTCGTCGTGAACCTTGTGCAGGCTCGCCCGTTTGACGACCTTCTTATAAAGGGGGTGCCGGTAGGTCCTGGTCACCTTGACCACCACGGTCTTCTCCATGGCGTCGCTGACCACCTCGCCCCGGCGAACTTTTCTGTGCCCGCGCTCGATCGGCTGGTTGCTCATTTCTTTTCCTCTTTCTCGATGGTCAGGAAACGGGCGATATCCCGTTTGACCTCTCCGATCCGGGCCGTTTTCTCCAGCTGCCCGCTCCCAGCCTGAAAACGCAACTTGAACAGTTCCTCGCGCAGTTCGTGCAGCTTCTGCCCGCGTTCTTCGGAGGTCAATTGTCTGATCTGTTTGGCTTTCATCGGCGTTACTTCTGAGAGGTTCTGATGACGAAACGGCAGGGGAAGGGCAGCTTGAAGGCGCCCAGGCGCATGGCTTCCCGGGCCAGGGATTCGGTCACGCCCGACATCTCGAAGAGCATATGCCCCGGCCTGACCACGGCCACCCAGAACTCGGGGTTCCCCTTCCCTTTTCCCTGCCGGGTCTCGGGGGGTTTCTTGGTCACGGGCTTATGGGGGAATACCCGGATCCAGACCTTGCCCTTTCTCTTGATATGCCGGGTCACCGACACCCGGACCGACTCGATCTGATTGGCCGTCAGCCAAGCTCCGGCGAGGGCCTGGAGCCCGTATTCTCCGAACTCCAGCGTGTTGCCCCGCGTCGACCGCCGCGGAATCTTTCTCCGCTGGGTTTTACGGTGCTTGATCTTTCTAGGCATCAAGGCCATTGGTCACGTCCTCCCCGACGGAAAGTTGCTCTCCCTTGTAGATCCAGACCTTGACCCCGATGGCGCCGTAGGTGGTCCGAGCTTCGGCGAAACCGTAATCGATGACGGCCCGCATGGTCTGCAGGGGGATTTTTCCCACCTTGTAAACCTGGGTGCGGCTCATCTCGGCGCCGCCCAAGCGCCCCGAAACCTGAATCTTGATCCCCCCCGCCCCCCGGGCCAGCGAATCCTGGATCGTGCGCTTCATGGCCCGGCGGAAGGAGATCCGGCGTTCGAGCTGACGGGCGATGTTCTCGGCGACGAGCTGGGCCGAAAGTTCGGGAACCTTGACCTCCTTGACGTCGATCACGACCTCGCGGTTGATCAGGTCCCGAAGTTCCCCGCGAATCCGGTCGATCTCGGAACCGCGGCGTCCCACCACCAGACCCGGACGGGCGGTGTGCACGGTAACGCGCACTTTTTCCGGAGTCCGCCGCGAAATCTCGATCCGGGGAATGCCGGTATTGGAATATTTGTCCTTGATATAGCGGCGGATCTTGGCGTCCTCGAGCAGGAATTCGGGAAATGTCTTTTTGTCCGCGTACCATTGGGAATCCCAGGTGCGGTTGTACCCGATTCTGAAACCGATAGGATTGACTTTTTGTCCCATGTGCTTGTTTCTCCGCTATTGAACCGGCGCGGCCGTCTCGTTCTCGCCGACGACCACCTTGATGTGGCAGGTGCGGTTTCTGATCCGGGAAGCCATTCCCCGCGCCCGGGCTTTGTACTTGTAGGGGGGGATGAGCGGCCCCTGGTCGGCCATGATCTCCCTAATAACGATGGCATCGTCGGAAACCTTGCCCTGGTTCTTGAGGTTGGCGGCGGCGGAGAGGATCACTTTCTCGATGAGCCGGGCGCCGCGGCGGGGAGAGGCGGCCAGGAGAGCGAGGGCCTGGTTCACGGGCAGACCCCGGACCTGGTCCACGACCGGGCGGACCTTGCTCGGGGAAACCTTCAGATATTTCGCTATCGCCTGTGCCTGCATCTCAATCCACCGGATTACTTCGCCGCGGCGGCGGCTTTGGCCTTGGGCCCGGAATGGCCGCTGAATTTGCGGGTGGGGGAAAATTCTCCCAGTTTATGGCCGACCATGTTCTCGGTGACGAACACGGGAACGAACTTGCGCCCGTTATGCACGGTGAAGGTGTGGCCGATGAACTCGGGGACGATCGTGGACCGTCGGGACCAGGTTTTGATCGGTTTGCCTTCCCCGGCCCTGATTTTCTGGACTTTCTTCAGGAGTTTGGGGTCGATGTAGGGACCCTTTTTAATCGAACGAGACATCTTTCACCTATGCTATTTCTTCTTCCTGCTCTTGACCACGTGCTTGGTCGATTTGCTCCGGCTCCGGGTCTTCCCTCCCTTGGCCGGCTTCCCCCAGGGAGAAACCGGATGGCGACCGCCCGAGGTGCGCCCTTCGCCGCCGCCCATGGGATGATCGACCGGATTCATGGCCACGCCCCGGACTTTCGGCCGGCGTCCCCGCCAACGGGACCGTCCGGCTTTCCCGTCGGAAAGCGAGCTGTGTTCGGGGTTGCCCACCTGGCCTATGGTCGCGGCGCACCCCTGGAGCACCCGGCGGACTTCTCCGGAGGGCAGTTTGATATGCGCGTAGCGGCCTTCCTTGGCCATGAACTGGGCGGTGGTACCGGCGCTGCGCACCATGGCTCCTCCCGCCCCCGGCCTGACTTCGATATTGTAGACCGGGGTCCCCATGGGGATGGCGGAGAGGGGGAGGCGGTTGCCGACGCGGATTTCGGCGTCGGGTCCGGACATGAGACTGTCTCCCACGTTGAGGCCCTGGGGAGCGATGATGTAGCGTTTCTCCCCGTCGGCGTATACCACGAGCGCGATTCGGGAAGAACGGTTGGGATCGTACTCGATGGCCTCGACCCGGGCCGGCACCCCCAGCTTTTCGCGCTTGAAATCGACGTGGCGGTAGAGCCGTTTATGCCCCCCCCCGCGGTGGCGCGAGGTCAGGCGGCCGCGGTTGTTGCGTCCGCCCGTCTTCTTCAGGGGGCTCACCAGCGACTTCTCGGGCCGTTTCTTGGTGACCTCTTCGAAGGTCGAGACCGTCATGAACCTGCGGCTCGGCGTCGTCGGTTTATACTTTCTGATGCCCATTCCCTTTACCTCGAGAAACCCGCCGCCCCCGGATCGACCGGGAACGGGCGGGCCTGGTTCGTTCTTTACGCTCTCAACCTACTTCTTGCTTATACGAACGAAATCGTGTCGCCTTCCTTGAGGGACACGATCGCTTTCTTCCAACTGGGTTTGCGGCCTTCCACCCGGCCGATCCGTCGAAGCTTTCCGTGCACGGTGATGGTGCGGACGTCGACCACTCCCACCTTGAAGAGCAGTTCCACGGCGCGGCGGATCTGGATCTTGTTGGCGTCGGCCGCCACCCGGAACAGGAACTGGTTGTGCTTATCCTGCACCCTGGTCCCCTTCTCGGTGATGACCGGGCCGATGACGATCTTCCTGGCTTCGGTTTCTCTCACGCTATCTTTCCCATCCATTCCTGCAGGTGCTCGAGCGCCTCCCGCGTCACCACCAGATTACGGTGGGAAAGAACCGCCAGGGTGTTGAGTTCCCTGATCCCCGAAACCGAGACCGCGGGGAGATTGCGGGCGGCAAGGTGGACGTTGCGGTCCCGGACGGGGGTAACGACCAGGACGTCGGACCCCGCCCCGACCTTTTCCAGTATCCCGGCTAGAACCGAGGTCTTCGGCTCCTCCAGGGCCAGTCCGTCCAGAACCGTGACCCGGCCCTGAAAGAAGCGCATGGCCAGCACCGACTTGAGTGCCTTGCGCTTCACCTTTTTGGGGACGGAGTAGGAGTAGTCCCGAGGATGCGGGCCGAAGACCGTGCCCCCGCCCCTCCAGATCGGGCTGTTCCGATCTCCGGAGCGGGCGCGGCCGGTGCCCTTCTGCCGCCAGGGCTTGCGTCCCGAGCCGGCGACGTCGCCGCGGGTGCGCGTGGAAGCGGTGCCGCGCCGGGCGCGGGCCTGGTGCATTCTCACCACCTCGGCGACCATATCGTTGCTGGCCGCCGGCTGCACCAGAGTCTCGGGGATTTCGATCCGATCGACGGTCTCCCCGCTCGTGTTTTTTACCTCGAGTGTCGGCATCTTCGACTCGCTGTCCGTTGACAGGGCTCCTCACATTGCAAAGCCGTGAAGGCTATGCGACTTTCCTTTTAAAATCAAGAACTTTATTGCGCCGGCGCCGTTTTCTTAAGCGCCCGACGGATGACAAGCAGGCCCGCGGCCGACCCGGGAACCGCTCCCTTGACCAGGAGAAGGTTCTCTTCCGGCCTCACCTCGACCACCTTCAGGTTCTGCACGGTCTGCCGCGCGCACCCGTAATGACCCGGCATCTTCTTGCCTTTGACCACCCGTCCCGGAGTGGCCGAGGAGCCGATGGAACCGGTGCGCCGGTGCTCGGGGTGGCCGTGAGTCATGGGCCAGCGGCTGGCGTTCCAGCGCCGGACGGTGCCGGAATAGCCGCGCCCCTTGGTGGTCCCGGTGACGTCGAGAAAGTCCCCGGGCTTGAAAATATCGACCAGGATCTCCTGTCCGGGCCGGTATTCGCCGGCGCCGGCGAAGGAGAACTTCTTCAGATGGCGGCGGGGAGGAAGGTCTTTCTTCTCGAAATAACCCCGGCGCGGCTTCTTCAACTTGCCGGGTTTGACTTCCCCGAAACCCATCAGGAGTTCGTTCCTCTCCCCGTCGACTTCCAGGACCGTGCAGGGACCGGCTTCGATCACCGTTACCGGGACCATCTCGCCGTTTTCGCCGAAGACCTGCGTCATGCCTATTTTTCTGCCCAACAAACCGGCCATGTTGTACCTTCCTGCGCTTTGCTCCCGAACCGGCCGACTCAGGCCTCGAGTTTGATTTCTATCCCGGCCGGCAGTTCGAGCTTCTTGAGCTCGTCGACCGTCTTGGCGGTGGGATCGATGATGTCGAGAAGCCGCTTAAAGGTCCGGATCTCGAACTGTTCCCGGGATTTCTTGTCGACGTGCGGCGACTTGAGCACCGTATATTTTTCTTTCCGCGTCGGCAGAGGGACCGGCCCCACCACCTTCGCCCCGGTTCTCCTCGCGGTCTCGACTATCTCTCCCGTCGACTGGTCGAGCAGGCGGTAGTCATAACCCTTGAGCCTGATTCTGATTTTCTGCCCTTGCACGGTTGCCTCTTCGCGTTGTTCGGTTGCCTTATTCCAAGATCTCGGTGACGGTGCCGGCGCCGACCGTGCGGCCGCCCTCGCGGATGGCGAACCGCAGTCCCTTCTCCATCGCGATCGGCATGATCAGATCGACTTCCATCTGCACGTTGTCCCCGGGCATCACCATCTGCACCCCCTCGGGGAGCTTGATCGACCCGGTCACGTCCGTCGTCCGAAAATAAAACTGCGGCCGGTACCCGCTGATGAACCCGGTGTGCCGCCCGCCTTCCTCGCGGCTGAGCACGTACACCTCCGCCATGAAATGCTTGTGCGGCGTGATCGTCCCCGGCTTCGCCAACACCTGGCCCCGCTCCACCTCGTCCTTCTTGATCCCCCGCAGCAGACACCCGATGTTGTCCCCCGCCTGCCCCTGGTCCAGGAGCTTCCGGAACATCTCCACCCCCGTCACCGTCGTCTTGCGCGTGTCCCGGATCCCCACGATCTCCACTTCCTCCCCCACCTTCACCACTCCACGCTCCACCCGGCCCGTCACCACCGTGCCCCGCCCTTCGATCGAAAACACGTCCTCCACCGGCATCAAAAACGGCTGGTCCACGTCCCGCTCCGGCGTCGGCACGTACCCGTCCACCGCGTCCATCAGCTCCCAGATGCACTTGGCCTCCGCCGACTCGGGGTCGTCCGTCTCCAGCGCCTTCAGCGCCGATCCCTTCACCACCGGAATGTCGTCCCCCGGAAACTCGTACTTCGACAGCAGCTCCCGTACCTCCATCTCCACCAGCTCCAGCAGCTCCGGGTCGTCGAGCATGTCCACCTTGTTCAGAAACACCACGATCGCCGGAACCCCAACCTGCCTCGCCAGCAGAATGTGCTCCCGCGTCTGCGGCATCGGGCCGTCCGCCGCCGACACCACCAGAATCGCCCCGTCCATCTGCGCCGCGCCCGTGATCATGTTCTTGATGTAGTCCGCGTGCCCGGGACAGTCCACGTGCGCGTAGTGCCGCGCCGGCGTCTGGTACTCGACGTGCGCCGTCGCGATCGTGATCCCCCTCGCCTTCTCCTCCGGCGCGTTGTCGATCGAATCGAACGAACGGAACTCGGCTCCGCCCTTCGTCGCCAGCACCTTCGTGATCGCGGCCGTCAGCGTCGTCTTCCCGTGGTCGACGTGCCCGATCGTCCCGATGTTCACGTGCGGCTTTGTCCTCTCGAATTTTTCCTTGGCCATGATCTTCCTCCGTTATGCTGCCGGCGGCCTTCCCGCGCTTCGCGGGGCGTTCGTTCTCAAAGCCCTTGAGCGGATTCGAACCGCTGACCTCGTCCTTACCAAGGACGCGCTCTAACCTACTGAGCTACAAGGGCGGGATGGGAACGAACACGCCACCGATACAAAACAAGCCGGGGCATGGTATCAGAACCTTCCCGGCTGTCAACACTAAATATCGGCATTTTTACCTCCCACATCGCCTTGCCCGAGGCAAGGTGTGGTACTCGGTCTCGGCTCGAACGCGGCGTCGCGGCACGGCGAAGCGGGCGATGGGAATCGAACCCACATAACGAGCTTGGAAGGCTCGTGTTCTACCATTGAACTACGCCCGCGTACGCGCTCGTTCCCGTGGGGAGAGGAGGATTCGAACCTCCGAAGGCTAAAGCCGGCAGATTTACAGTCTGCTGCGTTTGACCGCTTCGCTATCTCCCCGCCGCCCCCGCAGGGACAACGGCGGGGAACTATACGAAAGCGGCCGGACGGGCGCAAGGAAAAAATGGGCGGCGAGCCGGCGATAGGAATCGAACCTACAACCCACTGATTACAAATCAGTTGCTCTACCGTTGAGCTACGCCGGCCGGATCGGAAACCATGATACGGCAAGCCCTCCCCCTGTCAACTCCCTTCGCCTCCGAGCGGCCCGGACACCGCCGAAGAGACGCATTCCCTCAGCGCGTTTCCCCGCCGACCATGGGGACGAACCGCACCCCGATATCGGCCTCCCCCGTGACCTCCCCTCCCCGCTTACGGAGAACGACCAGGCGCTGGACCCCCTCCCCCACCGGCAGGATCATCCGGCCGCCTTCCGCCAGTTGTTCGACCAGGGCGGGAGGAATTTCGGCGGGGGCGCAGGTGACGATAACGACGTCGAAAGGGGCCTGCTCGGGCCAACCGCGGTAGCCGTCACCGGTCAGGACCCGGACGTCGCCGTACCCGGCCGAGCCCAGGGCGCGGCGCGCGTGCTCGGCCAGTTCGGGGACGATCTCCACGGAATAGACCTCGGCTCCCAATTCGGCCAGGATCGCGGCCTGGTAGCCGGAGCCGGTCCCGATTTCGAGGACTTTTTCCCGGGGCCGGATGTTCATCCGCCCGGTCATGTAGGCGACGATATAGGGTTGGGATATGGTCTGCCCGTAGCCGATGGGAGAGGGGAAATCCCCGTACGCTCCGGGAAACCGGCGGTATTCCGGGGGAACGAACAGATGGCGGGGGACCGTGCGCATCGCCGCCAGGACCCGGGGGTCCTCGACTCCCCGGGCCTGGACCAGGTCCGCCATGGCGGAGCGCGCCGCGGCCCAGTCCGGTTCCGGGGGGGGCTCCCCGTTCCCGCAGGACCAGAGCGCCAGCGCCGCCGCCGACAGGGCCGCCCACCGACCCGGGCGCCGGACGATGTCTTTACCGGTTACGCTCATCGTCTCCACCGGAACCGGGGCGCCGGGGCGGAACTCTTCCCCCCGGCGCCGCTCAGGGATTGGTCGCGGGGAGGTCGGCGGAGGTTCCGAAGTAGACGCCGGTCCGTCCCCGGACCAGCCATCTGCCCACCGAGGATCGGAAGACCGCCAAATCCCACGTTCCGTCACCGTCGTAATCCGCCGGCTGAACCGTGTCGGCCTCGCCTCCCCAGTACGCCGAGGGTCCGTCCCTGACCAACCAGCGGCCGGAGGAGGGCCGGAAGACCGCGCAATTCCAGGTTCCGTCGCCGGTGTAATCGCCGGGGACGACCGTATCGGCGGCGGTCCCGTGGTAAACCTGAAGCCCGCTCCCGGCCATCCACTTGCCGATCGAGGGCCGGAAGACCGCGGGGTCGGCGGTCCCGTCACCGTCGTAATCGCCGGGCACGACCGTGTCGCTCGACATTCCGAAATAGATCGGGGCCCTGCCTCTGACGAGCCATTTCGCCGTTCCGGGCCGGAAAAGCGCGATGTCGGCGGTGCCGTCGCCGTCATAGTCGGACGGAACGGCCAGGTCGGTCGCGCACCCGTAGAAGAGGGAGGTGTATCCCCTTATCATCCACTTCCCCAGGAACGGGCGGTAGACGGCGAACTCCCAGGTTCCGTCCCCGGTATAGTCCCGGGGGACGATCCGGTCGGCGGCGGCGCCGAAGTATGCCCGCGTACATCCCCGGACGACCCAGAGCCCCGAAGAGGGGTCGAAGACGGCGATGTCCGAAGTGCCGTCGCCGGAATAGTCGCCCACGACGGCGGGACGGACGGGAGCGGGAGTCGGCGTGGCCGGAGGCGGGGGCGAAGGCGAAGGGACGGGAGAAGCGGTGGGGCGGGGGGATGGCGCGGCCGAAGGGGTGGGACGAGGCGAAGGAGTCGCCTCTCCCGTCAGCCGGACGTCGTCGAAATACAAGGCCCCCTCCCCCGATACGAAGGTGAATCTGATTCGGATCATTTCCGCGGGCACCGCGTACGGACCCATGATCATGGGGATTTCCCCGAAACCGCTGACGGTGGCGGCCCGGGCCCATCCGGACTCGTAGTATTCGTCCACCAGGAGCGTGGCGGTGACGTCCGTCCCCTCCCCGCGGATCCAGAACGTCAGCCACTCCCTGCGCCCGATGCCGAACGTCCCCGTTTCGATGTACTTGCCGCTCCCGGTCAGCCGGATCGAGGGGGGGGCGCGTCCGGCGTCCTGGGCGTCCGTGGCCGCGTCGCTGTCCTGGCCGCAATTCCAGAACGTCCAGCCGGCCGGCCGGAGGCCCAGGTCGAACCCGTCGAAGCCCTCGTCGATGATCAGGTGGGTCGGCGGAGTCGGGGAACCGGTGGGGGCGGGGGTGGCGCTGGGTACGGGGCTGGCGGTGGGAACGGCCGAGGGAGTGGGGACGGGGGTGATGGTGGGCAGGCAGAAGAACCCCACGTCGTCGAAGGCCAGGTTGCCTTCGTCCCGCTGGTAGGTGAACCTGACTCCGCTGGCCGTCCCGTAGAGCGGGTACGGTCCGAATCCAGCGCCTTCGGCGGTGGGGAAGGAAGATACGGCTGCGACCCCGTGCCAGGCCGACCCGTAGAATTCTTCGACCAAAACGGCGCCGGCGGCATCGGAGCCCACGGCCCGGCTCCAGAAAAACACTTCCTCGGGGTTCCGCAGGGCCACGGTCATGACCGCGTCCCCCTCGGCGTCAAGCTTCAGGGAGGGGTACCCGGTCCCGAAATAACCGGGCGGCCCGTAGACGTCCGAGTCGTCCCCGCAACCGGTAAACGTCCAGTCCGCGGGACGGGCACCGAGATCGAATCCGTCGAAGCCCTCGCTCTGGCGCCGGACCAGGGGAGAACGCCAGGGGGCGCCGAACTCGTACGCCCCCTGGTCGATCGTGGAGGTCCCGTCGCCGTCGCCGTCCCAGACCCTGCGGTTCCGATCCAGGTCGTGGCTGGAATTGACGCTGTTGCGACCCGCCTCGACGCCGACGCTGCCCGGCCGAAGCCGGTAGTCGCCGGCCGTGACATCCGCGAACGACGGGTCCAGCTGAATGTTGAAGAAGGCGTCGCAGGGATCGCCGTTGGCGTTGACGGTCACGGTTACCCCGACGCCTTCCTCCAGGACGCCGGCGGCGTCGTTGAAGTTGGAGCCGGCGTTGCCGTAGAAATCACAGTAACGGATGGTGGGGCCTTCCTCCCCCTCCCCGTACCCCGTGCAATAGATGCCGTCCCGGTCGTTGCGCGCGACGATGCAGTTGAGAAAATCGGCCCGGTTGTTCTGGTAGCAGCAGATGCCCCCTCCGGCCTGCGCCGAGAAGTTGTCGACGACGGTCACGTTCTCGAATGCACCGCCGCCGCGCTGACAATAGACCCCGCCGCCGGAGGAACCGCCGGCCCGGTTCCCGGAAATCAGCACGCCGTAGAACCGCGGGTCCGCGGAGTAGCCGTAGACGAACACCCCGCCCCCCCGAACGGCCGTGTTGTCCCGGATGACGCAGTTGCTGAAGAGGGGGCTGCCCCCGTTGACATGAACGCCGCCGCCGTATTCGCCCGAACTGGTGTTGTCGGCGATCAGGGAGTTTTTGATGGTCGGGGAGCCGTAGGCCGAGCAGAGCCCGCCCGCCCGCCATTCCCCCCCCCCGGCCGAGTTGTGGCTGACGGTGAGGTGATCCAGGACCGAGGAGCTGGACTGGAGGACGAGCCCTCCGGCTTCGCATTCAACGAAGGGCGTGGAGAAACTGTTGCCGCTGATCTCGGTGAACGACACGGTCGGGCTGCAGTTCTGTATCCTCAGGCCGGTGTCGCCGCTGTACTGGATGAGGGCGTGGGAAATCACGCCCGTATCCGCGGCCGAGGGCGTGAATTTGATCCCTCCCCAGCTCGCTCCCTCGGTAAACCGGGTGAAGACGACGCGGTCTTCCTCGGTCCCCACCGCCGAGAGGAACCCGTAGACGATGAAGGCGCAGTCCTGCTTGAACAGCAGGGTCGTTCCCGGCTCGATCGTGAGCGAGGAACCGAATTCGACGGAGATGTCCGCGTCGATCTTGTAGGCTCCCGGGGCGAGGGTCCCGGAAAGCGGCCCGCTCAATCCTCTCTTCTCCAGGGTGACTTCGGGGAGCGTGATGTCTCCGAAATAGAGGGTCTGCTCGGCAAACGAGGCCGGCAGGTACCCCTCCCGGGAATAGGTGACGTCGTACATCCCTTCCTCCAGCACCTGGCCGTAGTAACCGCTGAATTCGCTGAAGGCGGTGTACGTCAACGGACCGGGAAACGTCCTTTGAAATTCGACCTCGATCCCGGAGTGATCGGTTTCCCCTTCCAGGAAAACGTAACCGTCGACCGTGATCGCGGCCCGGCCCCGGGGAGCGAAGCAAAGAACGAACACGGCCGCCACCACGACGACCGGTCCTTTCCGGTTCCACGCTGACCGACTCATCGGCTTCCTCCCAATCCGCTCTTGCGCAGGCGCCTGCGTTTGTAGTGTATCCGCCGCGGCGGCCGCCGTCAATTTCTTCTTCCGGAAACGCGCTCCCCAAAGCGCAGGGGACCCGCTCCCTCCCCGGGGAGTCGCGGATTGCGACACGCAGGCGCAGATTAAGGCGCGACCCGGCGCCGGAGGAGAGCGGCGCGAGGCGGGGCCGCTCCCTGGGGGGCCGGGAGTTAGGACCGATATTCCCGTCTGGCACGGCAATTGCTCGTTCGACAACGGCGGACCGGGTACGGAAACGGCCGCGGCCGCGAAAATACGTTCCCGATCGGGAAAAGGAGACAACGTCCATGAAGACGAATCGGATCAAGCGCGCGCGGGGGGCCTTCCTGGCGGTGCTGCTGGCGGGGACGGCAGCGGCCGGAAGCGCCCGGGCGGGCGACCCCGCCCTGGATGCCTACCGGAAACTGGCGATGAGCGACCCCCAGGCCGCCCGCCAGGCCGTCGGCGTCTATAACCTTATCCAGGACATCCGCTACCGTCCGAACCTGACGATCACCGACCGGATGGTGGCCCGCGCCCGGGACTGCATCGGCACCCTGCTCCAAGTGAGCGAAGACCCGAAGCAGCAGGAAGAACTGATCAAGCTGCGGCGGGTGGTGAGCGGCCTCGACGGCCTCAGGGTCAAGGAGGCGGCCGGGCGCCTCGCCCTTTTCTTCCAACGCAACCGATAACGTCAGCGAGGAACGGGTCAGTGAAAGCGAACAATTGGATCAAACGGGGGCTGATCGGGGCCGGTCTCGTCCTCTTCGGCTTCAACGGCTGCGACTGCGAACACGGGAGTTTCTGGTTCGGCGGCTTGATCGTCAACGAACTCCGCTACGTCCGGGGCGAGACCTCGGACGATCAAAACTGCGGGGCGTTCATCGAACTCAAGGGGTACCCCGGCTACGACATCGGGGGCCTGACCGTCAATATCTTCGAAGGGGGGACCCCGTACCATTCCTTCACGCTCCCGGCCGGGGAAGCCATCGGGGCCGACGGGTATTACCTGATCTCCAACACCTCCACCGTCTCCGGCAACGACCCCACCGTCGCCGTTACCGTCGACTACGTCGACGCTTCCTTCAGCAGCGCGGACGGATGGGACTGGCTCCCCGCCGCGACCGACTCGGGGGTGACCATCGTCCACACCCTCCCCATCGCCAGCGCCGTTCCCGAAGTGGTCGACTCGGTCCGCTACAACCCCTCGGGCACCCTCCTGGAGGCGGACGACTCCGAGGGCGCTTACGACGGCCTGTGCTCCTGGTGGGAGACCGGCGACCCCACCGCCGAGGGCGTCGGCGAACTGCAGCCGGCACCGGGACTCCCCTACTATTCGCAATACGACGCGGTCTGGGGAATCTCCCGAGTGGGCGAACACGACACCGGCTGCAACTCCGACGACTTCCTGGTGGCTTCCGTCACCCCCGGAGCCGAGAACGAAAAGCTCTATCTGGACGACGCCACCGAGATCGACGCCTACTGGAAACCTGTCATCTCCGAGGTCATGCCCAACACCAACGGGGCCTCCGACGAAGGCAGCTTCATCGAGATCTACGGCGCCGCCGGCCTGGACTGGGATGCCGGCCCCGGCTATTACGAAATCTACGCCCTCTACGACGGCAGCGGCCACGGGGACCGCTCCCACTATATTCTGCTCGAAGGCGCCATCCCTTCCGACTCCTACTTCGTCTTGGCCGACGCCGAAACCCTGAGCGAGATCTACGGGGGAGAAGCTCCCGACCAGGAAATCGAATGCGCCGATCTGAGTACGACGACGTGGGACTGCTCGGGGAGCGACGAATACACCTGGAACTGGATGGACAACGACGACGACTTCGGAGTGCGCCTGGAGTATTGGATCAGTTCCGACCGGCGGATCATCGTCGACTCCCTGCGCTGGGGCCCCAGCGACGAGGGGGAGACCGAGAACGTCTACCGGCAGGGCGAGGGGCTCGCTCCCCTGGGCGACACCAGCCCCGCCGTCTCCCTCACCCGCCTGGGGAGCGACACCCACTTCAACCGCAACGACTTCGTCTTCTCCGACCCTTCCCCGGGAGCGGAGAACATCGAGCCCGCCAGCGAGGGCGCCCTTTCCTCCATCTATCCGGAAAGCTTCACCGAACTGGGCGTCGCCCCCTCCTCGTACGACTACACCTATCCGGAACTGAACAAGACCGTCCTCTTCGACCAGACCAAAAAGCAGAAATGGGGCAGCACCGGGCACTGGGTGATCGACGACAACGGCGACTACTCGGACTGGGCCTGGCAGCTCTTCGAGCTCGGCTACACGGTGGACGCGGTCGGAGACGGACAGACCGCCTCCACCCTGACGGCTGGGGATCTGAGCGGGGTCGACGTCCTGGTCATGGGGGAACCCCAGACCGACTATTCCGCTTCGGAAAAAACCACGATCGAGACTTTTCTGGAGGACGGGGGCTCCCTCTTCTTCCTGGCCAACCACCTGGGGTCCGACCGCGACCATGACGGGACCGACTCCTGGAACGTCTGGAACGACAGCCTCGAGCTCGACGACTTCACCGGGGTCTCCCTGGCCGAAGCCACCACCACCGGCGAAAACCTGCTCCTGAGCGTCTGCGCCGGGGCCGTCGGGCACGACATCGTCACCGATCTGGAGACCGCGGCCTGCGACCCCGCATCCGACCCGTCCTGCACGTTCTACGACACCCTCCTCTACCGGGAGCCGGGCGTGAGCCTCTACTCGGGGGCCTTCGTGGAAATCGACGCCGTCCTCCCTTCCGGGGTCGCGGCGGTGACCGAGCTGCTGGAAGGCGAGCGGCCGTATATTTCCCGCGACCCTCACCGCCTCGATTCCTACGGGGGATCGGCTCCGATCGAGGCCTTCGCGGTCGCGATCGAGCTCGCCGGGGGAGGCAAGATCGTGCTCCTGGGCGATTCGGCGGTCCTCAACGACGGCGGATCCTCCGACTACGCCACCTACGCCGCCATGATGGCCTACTGCGCCTACGGGACCGACCACCGCAACTCCCTCTTCGGCATCAACGCCGTCAATTGGCTGGCGGGGGAAGTGCCCAACTCCGCCGACGAAATTCCGCCGGCGATGGCGGCGGCGCCCTGAGCCCGGAGGTCAGACGGCGCCGAGGGACTCGAAAGCGGCGGGGATGCGGGCGATGATATCGGAGGCGATCATCGCCCGCTCCCCCACCGCGGAGACGGCGATATCCCCGGCCAACCCGTGCAGAAAGACCCCGGTCACCGCCGCGGCCGCCGCCGACATCCCCTGCCCGATGAAGGCTCCCACCATCCCGGCCAGGACGTCCCCGCTGCCGGCGGTCGCCATCCCCGGATTGCCGGTGGGGTTGACCATGACCGGCCCCGCCGGGGGGGCGACCACGGTGCCGGCCCCCTTGAGGACCAGGGTGACCCCGTGCTCGGCCGCGAAACGCCGGGCGATCCCCTCCCGGTCGGCGTTGACTTCGGCGGCGCTCGTGCCGTCGAGCCGGGCCATCTCCCCGGGGTGGGGAGTAAGCACCAGAGGGGAGGCGGCGCGGGAGAGCAGCGAGCGGTCCCGGGCCACGACGGCGAGGGCGTCGGCATCCAGGATCAGGGGAACGGGAGACGCGGCGATCAGGTCCGCCGTCAGCCGGGCCGGGCCCGGTCCGCGGGAGAGACCGGGACCGACCACGGCCGCGTCCGCGGCGGCGAGAAATTCCAGGACCGGACCGCCGGCGTCGGGGGAGACGGCCCCGTCTTCCCCTTCGGGCAGGGGAAGGGTCATAACCTCGGCGGTGCCGGCGGCGACGGTCGGAACCAGGGAGCGGGGACAGGCCACGGTGACCAGGCCCGCGCCCGAGCGCAGGGCCGCCCGGGAAGCAAGAATCGCGGCCCCGGTCATCCCCGGCGAGCCGGCCACGATCAGAACCTTTCCGTAATCCCCCTTATGGGATATCCGGGACCGGGGCGGGAGAAAGGGGGCGACGTCGGAGGGGATCAGCATCTCCACCGGGGTTTCGACGGTTTCCACCAGCTCCGGGGGAAGACCGATGTCGGCCACCGTGACCGCGCCGGCGTATTCCAACCCGCTTCCCCGGAAAAGGCCGGTCTTGGGCAGTCCCATGGTCACGGTCTTGAGCGCGCGGACCGCCGGGCCGGAGACGGACCCGGTCTCCCCGTCCAACCCCGAGGGGATATCGATCGCGACCGCGGCCGTTCCCAGTTCATCGAGCAGCAGAACGGCCCGGGCGCTCATGCCCTCCATCCCGCCCCGGAAACCGGTCCCGAAGATGCCGTCCACGGCCAGGGAGGCGGAGGAGAGGTCCTCGATGCACTCGGGGAAGCCGTCCTCGTCCAGCAGTTTCCAGTTGCCCCCGCCCGCGCGCAACCGCTCGAGGTTGGCCGCCGTCTCCGCCCCCATCCTCTCCGGGGAAGCCAGGAGCCAGATCCGGACCTCGATCCCGGCGCCGCGCAGGTACCGGGCGGAGACCAGGGCGTCGCCGCCGTTGTTGCCGGGACCGGCCAGGACCACCACCGGGCCGTGGAGCCCCGTCGATTCCAGGAGGGCGGAGACTTCGGCGCTGACGGCGATGCCGGCCCGCTCCATCAGTTCCCGCCCGGGAATCCCGTAGTCCTCGATCGCCCGGCGGTCGATCTCTCGCATCTGCCCGGGAGTGACTGCTTTCATGGCCCTTTTCCCTCGCCCGCGGACGGGCTGTCGTTCGCCCTCGATCGTACCCCGGAACCGGGCGGCGCGTCAGAGAGGAACGGGGGCCGAGCGCTCGGTGGTGACCCGAATGGTCCGGGGTTCGGCCCGATCCAGATTGAGACCCGGCGGCAGCCTGGTTTTAAGGGGGAGTTCGTAGGTCCCGGAAGCGAGCCCGATCACTTCGATGTAGGCGCTGATGTCGCCGGGAGCCGCCGAGTCGATATCGCGCTCCCGGCCGCTGAGAACGACGGTGACCCGGTCGGGGTCGAGAATCACGCCCTCGGGGTTTCCGGCCCCCATCATCACCCGCACCGGGATATCGGCAAACCGCTTCTGCTTCAACTCCGGGCCGATGGTGGTGTAGACGTTGACCGCCAGGGGAACTTTGCCGGTATAACCGGGAAGGGGTTCCAGGGTCGCCGAAGCGCCGAAAGAAACCGACCGACCCAGAACCGAAAGGGGACGGGTCTTGATTTCCTTCATTTCGTTGAGCAGGCTCTCGGGCCCCGGGACCAGAATTTCGGATGGAGAGATGCTGGTATCCTCGATGCGGTAGCCCGAACGGGGCCTCCCGGTATAGACGATCTTGACCGGGAGGACCTTTTCGGTCATCCGGTCCACGCGCACCCGGATCCCGGAAGGAGAGACGGAAGTGAACCGGACCCGGGAGGGGGTCCGGATGTCGGCGGCGGTCAGGTTGAAGGCGATGACGCCCGGCTCCACTCCGGACCCGATGGTATGGACGACCCGCAGGGAGTTGACGTCGGGGACCTCTCCGTCCTTGGGATACTCCACCTCCACCCGGACCGCGGGGGGGGTAACGGAAACCGCCGTATAGCCTTCGGGCAGGTCCAGTTCCACCGGAACCTCGACCGTTTCCGGGACATAGACTTCCCGGGAGCCCATGTACCAGAGAACCAGCGCGCCCGCCAGGGCGAAGATCTTGAGCCAGAGGTTGTGGCGCGCCCAGGCCGAAAAATCCCGTGCCGCGATCATTTCTTCTCCCTCTTGGGCGCCCTGCCCGACCGCCGGGGCGTGCGCAGCCGGTTTTCCATGAACTTCCGCAGACGCTCCTCGTCGACTTCCCGGAAGAGCTTGGCCCGGAACGCGACCGAGATCCGGCCGGTCTCCTCCGACACCACCAGGACCAGGGCATCCGATACTTCGGCCAGGCCCAAGGCCGCCCGGTGCCTCATCCCCCCCCGCCCTTCCAGGGATTTCTTGGCCAGGGGAAGGGCGCAGCGGGCGGCGCGGATACGGTTCCCCTCGATGATGACGGCCCCGTCATGGAGCGGGCCGGGAGGAGTGAAGATGGAGGCCAGCAGATCCCCGGAAAGCGGCGCATCGAGCCGGATACCGGTCAGGACGAAGTTTTCCAGGCTGATATCCCGCTCCAGGGCGATGAGCGCGCCGATCCGCTCCGAGGAGAGCTTGCTCACCGCCTTGATCACTTCCTCGATCACCGCGGTTTCATCCGGGCCGTGGGAGAAGAACTTGCCTTTCCCCAGCTCGGCCAGCGCCCGGCGCAGTTCCTCGTGAAAGATAACCACGAAGGCCAGGGCCAGGTAGGGGACGGAACGGGAAAAGAGGGCGTAGAGCACGTCCAGCCGCAGGATCCGGGAGAGCAGGATCACCACCCCCAGAAAGAATATTCCCCGCAGGGCCTGCACCGCCCCGGTCGAACGCACGAACACCAGGATGTAGTAGAAGATGACGCTGAGGACGGCGACCTCGAAAACCACTTTCAGCACTTCGATCACGACATCTTTTCCCGGATTCTATCCACTACCGCCAGAACCTGGCCGATCTCGGCGGGGTCGTGGACCCGAACGATATCCGCCCCCAGCATGGCCGCGGCGGCGGCGGCGCCGGCCGTTCCCCAGAGGCGTTCCGGGGGCTCGACCCCGAGAATTTTTCCGATAAACGATTTCCGCGACGGCCCCACCAGCACCGGGTAGCCCAGAGCCGCCAGCTCGGGGAGCCGGGCCAACAGCTCCAGATTGTGCTCCGTCGTTTTGCCGAACCCGATGCCGGGGTCGATCACGATCATCTCCCGGGCTATGCCCGCCTTTCGGGCCCCGGCGGCGGCGGCCGACAGAAACTCCCCGACTTCGGCCACGACATCGCCGTAGCTGGGGGCGGCCTGCATCGTCTCCGGCGTTCCCCGCATGTGCATGAGCACCACCGGCCCTCCTCCCCCGGCCGCGACCTCCGCCATCTCCGGGTCCGCGGTCAGCGCCGAAACGTCGTTGATCATCCATGCGCCCGCGGCCAGCGCCCGGCGGGCGACTCCGGCTTTGGACGTATCCACCGAAATCGGCACGGACAGCGCCCGGGAGAGGCGTTCGATCACCGGGATCACCCGCGCCGTTTCCTCTTCCTCGGAGACGCCCCCCGAACCCGGCCGGGTCGATTCCCCCCCCACGTCCACGATGTCGGCGCCGGCGTCCTGGAGGCGGATCGCCGACTCCAGGGCTTCATCCGTTCCCGCGCACCTGCTGGCAGTATAAAACGAATCCGGGGTCAGATTCAAGACGCCCATCAGCAAGGTGCGCCGCCCCAACTCCAACTTCCAGGGGTGCCGCCCGGAGAAGATCGAGCGGACCCGGTCACGCCGGGGCGGTTCAGGAAACGACCCCATCGGCGTCCTCTCCGCCGGGAACGGAAGCGGGGGGGGAGGCGGGTTGCCGGTTTTTCCCTTTCTCCCCTCCGGCGCCGGGGAGGGGAGGCGGCTGCCCGGGCGCGGTCCGGGAGGCGCGGCTGCGGCGACCGCCGGGACGGCGGCGCACCCGGCCGCTCTTGATCAGGGAATCCACGTCATCCCCGTCGATCACTTCGTATTTGAGCAGGGCCTCCGCGATCGCCACCAGCGCCTCCCGGTTTTCCTCGACCAACCGGCGGGCGTGCCGGTAGGCCTCGTCGATGATCCGGCGAACCTCGCGGTCGATCTTGACGGCGGTCTCCTCGCTGTAATCGACCGACCGCGAGACTTCCCGACCCAGGAAGATATGCTCCTCCCGGCTCCCGAAGGTCATCGGGCCCATGGCTTCGCTCATCCCCCACTCGCAGACCATCCGCCGGGCGAGCTCGGTGGCGTACTTGATGTCGCTGCGGGCGCCGGCGGTGATGTCCCCGAAGATGGCTTCCTCGGCCACCCTGCCTCCGAAAAGGCCGGCCAGTTCGCCGGTCAGGCGGCGGCGGAATTCATGGTAACGGTCCTTCTCCGGCAGCTGCATCGTCGCCCCCAGGTAGGCGATCCCCCGAGGGATGATGGTGACCTTGTGCAGGGGCTCGGTTTCGGGGATCAGGCGGAGCACCAGGGCGTGGCCGGCCTCGTGGTAGGCGGTCACTTTCCGGTCTTCCTCGTCCATGACCCGGCTCCGGCGTTCACGGCCCCACCTGACCTTGTCCCGGGCTTCCTCCAGATCCTCGAGATCGACGGCCTCGCGGCCGTGGCGGGCGGCGAGGAGCGCGGCCTCGTTGACGAGGTTGGCGAGATCGGCCCCGGAGAATCCCGGGGTTCCCCGGGCGATCCGGTCGAGGTCGAGATCGGGGGCCAGGACGACCTTCTGCGCATGCACCCTGATGATCTGCTTGCGTCCCTCCAGATCGGGAAGGTCGATGACGATCTGCCGGTCGAAACGCCCCGGGCGCAGGAGGGCGGGGTCGAGGACGTCGGGCCGGTTGGTGGCGGCGATCATGATCACCCCTTCCTGGGTATCGAACCCGTCCATCTCCACCAGGAGCTGGTTGAGGGTCTGCTCGCGCTCGTCGTGCCCGCCCCCCAGCCCCGCTCCCCGGTGGCGGCCGACCGCGTCGATCTCGTCGAGAAAAATGATACAGGGCGCGTGTCGGCGCCCCTGCTCGAACATGTCCCGGACCCGGGAGGCCCCGACGCCGACGAACATCTCCACGAAGTCCGACCCGCTGATGGAAAAGAACGGAACCCCGGCCTCCCCCGCCACCGCCCGGGCGAGCAGGGTCTTCCCGCAGCCGGGAGGTCCGATCAGGATCACCCCTTTGGGGATCCTCCCCCCCAGCCGCTGGAACCGCTTGGGGTCCTTGAGAAAGGCGATGATCTCCTCCAGTTCCTCCTTGGCCTCGTCGACGCCGGCAACGTCGGTGAAGGTCACCCGGGTCTTGTCCCGGGCCAGGCGGGCGCGGCTTTTCCCGAAGGCCATCGCCCCCCGGCCGGCGCCCCGCGCCTGGTGGAAAAAGAAAAACCAGAGCAACCCCACCATGAGCAGGGGCCCGCCGATATAGTAGAGGATCTCCAACCAGCGGCTGGGCTTCCCGAACGAGAGGTCGACCCCTTTCTCCTCGAGCAGGGCCAGATCCTTTTCGGGGAGGATCGCGGGCAGCACCACGCTGTAGCGTTTGAGGTTCCCGTCGTCGGCCAGGTACTGCCCTTCCCCGTCCTCGGAGACCACCGCCAGTTCCTTGACCTTCCCTTCCCGGACCATGCCGATGAACCCGGAGTAGGTGAGTTCGGTGACGGGCTGGTCCGAAAGCGATTTCTGGAACCAGATATAGAGGATGATCAGGCCCACCGCCAGCCAGAAGATAAGGAAGCGGTTCTGCGGAGCTTTCTTGGGAAGTCTCGTTTCAGTCATCGGCAATCAACCTGCTCGCGATCACGGGTTACCGTCAGTCGATTCGAAAAAGTGTAACATACCGGCACCCGGATACAATCCCCTATTCCCAACGGGCCTCGATCTCGACGACCGGCCCGGCGGCGGGGAGGGCGAAACGGTCCGCCACCCGCCCCCCCGGGATCCAGACGACGCCCTTCCGATCCGCCACCACCACGGGCAACTCGCGGAAGGGAAGCGGCACCCCGGCGTCGACCATGACCTCCTTGAGCCGGCGGCGGCCGCCCGCGCCCAGGGGCCGGTACCGCTCCCCCCGCCTCCGGGGGCGGCAGGCCAGGGGGAAATCGAGACGGGAAACCGGGAAATAGGCCCGGCAGGAAGCGGGGCCGGGACCGGCCCAGAAAGCTTCCGGGTCGGGCGCGGGCAAGGTCGCCGGGTCGGGCGCCGACGCCAGCTCCCGGCTGCTGATCCGAAGCCCGTGCACGACTACGCGCCCGGGGACTTCCAGGGGAAGAACCGGCCCGGCTCCGGGAGGGAGCGGAGGCATCAGCCAGAGCACCCCCTTCCCCACCCGGGCCGCCACGCCGCCCGGGAGTTGCGCGGCGGCGCGGGTCCGTCCTTCCGCCAGCCGGGAAAGCCGCTCCCAGGCCCGGCGGTCCATCCTTCCCGCTCCCGCCGCCGCCGCCGCGTCCCGGAGGAAAAACCGGCGCACCGCGGGAGGGAGCGGTGCCAGTCCCGCCAGGCGCAGGCCGATCACCGGGCCGCGCCGGAAGGCGAGCCGTTCCCCCAACCGGCGGCTTTCGGCGCCGATCCAGGCGTCCCGGTCCGCCTCCAGCCGGGCCAGATGAACCAGGCGCAGGGAAAGTCCGGGGGCATATTCCCGCTCCAGGAGGGGAAGCAGTTCGTGGCGCAGGCGGTTGCGGAAAAACGCCGGATCCCGGTTGCTTTCGTCCTCCCGCCAGGACAGGCCCCGGCGCCGGAGATAGCCGATCAGGTCCCGCCGGGTAACGTCCAGGAGGGGCCGCAGCAGGGTGAAGCCGGGGAAGCGGCGCAGGGGCAGCATCCCCGCCAGGCCCGAAGGGGAAGCGCCGAGAAGGAACCGCATCAGCACCGTCTCCGCCTGGTCGTCGGCGTGGTGGGCGAGCGCCACCGGCGCCCCGGAAAACTTCCGGGCCGCCCGGCGGAAGAATTCGTGGCGCGCCCGGCGGCAGGCGTCCTCCAGGGAAAGTCCGGCGGCGGCGGCCAGGGCGCGGCAGTCGCGGCGGCCGCCGAAATAGGGGTAGCCGCGCTCCCCGGCCAGTCGCTCGACCCACCGGGCGTCGGCGGACGAGGAGGGACGGAGGCAATGGTCGAGATGAATGACGGTCAGTGCCGGTTCGGGGCCGGTACGGATTTCGCCGAGCAGTTCCAGGAGGGCGACCGAATCGGCGCCCCCCGAGACCGCGACCAGGAGAGGCGCCCTCCCCTCCCACAGCCCCGCCGCTCGGGCGCTTTCGTCCACCTTCGCGGCCAGGGCTCCGATACGCTTTCTTCCTGTCATGGCATGATCTTTTCGTGCTATAATTACCCGATAATCAATAACCTATTCCAGGGAGGGATGGCATGAATAATTTTTCGGGCAAGGAGGAGATCATCCGCTCCCTCCGGCCGGTCGTCTCCGACTTTAAATTCGTCGCCGTCAACGACAAGGTTCTCGATGAATTCTGCTCCCGGATAAGGCCCAAGCACATTCCCCATCCGGACTGGAACGCCCCCGTCATCTACGGCGGCCTGGACGAAACCGGCATCGATTACTTTCTGGTCATGAACAGCATCAATTTCTGTTTCTGGGGGGACCCCAAATGGACGGTCGAATACCGGGGGCGCTCGTACGACGGGGCCTTCGGCATGTTCGCGGCCCTGACCAGGGCGCTCGAGGAAGGCCACCCGATCTACGACGGGGCTTATCTGGCCAAGCTCTCCAAAACCGACCTGGCCCACATCCTCAGGGGAAACGTCCCCATCCCCCTCCTGGAACCGCGCCTCGGCATTCTCCGCGATATCGGCCGCGGACTGGCCGGGCGCTGGGGGGGGCGTTTTTCCAGGATGGTGGCGGAAGTCGGGGGGAGCGCGGTGGCCCTGGTCGGTCTTCTGACCGAACAGTTCCCTTCCTTCAACGACTCCGTCCCCTGGGGGGAAGGGCGTTTGATCTTCCATAAGCGCGCCCAACTGGCCCCGGCCATGATCAACGAGCGCTGGCGGGGAAAAGGGATCGGCGCTTTCCGGGACATCGACCGCCTCACCGTCTCGGCCGATTACAAGCTCCCGCAGGTGCTGCGCCGCACCGGGATTTTGGAGTATGTCCCCTCCCTGGCGCAGCGCATCGACGAAAACCGCCGTATTCCCGCCAACTCCAGGGAAGAGATCGAGATCCGTGCGGCCACGATCATGGCCGGGGAGATGATGCGGGAGAAAATAGCCCGGACCATCCCCTCCATCACCAGCCAGGACGTGGACCGGTTCCTCTGGCTGGTGGGGCAGACCAAGACCGGCAACGAAAAGCCTTACCATAAGACCCTCACCACCGCCTATTGAGACACCCGCGGAAAATCCTCTTTCTCTGCCTGGGAAACACCTGCCGCAGCCCCATGGCCGAAGGGCTGGCCCGGGCCCTGGGGCGGGGGTGGCTCCGCCCCGCCAGCGCGGGGTTGAACCCCGGGACCGAGGTCAGCCCGGAAGCGGTGGCGGTCATGGCCGAGGAGGGCATCGATATTTCGGGCCACCGTCCCCGGCTCCTGACGGCGGAAGCGGCCCGGGAAACGGACCTGCTCGTGACCCTGGGCGTCGACCTGCCCGCGGCCATGCCCGCGGGCGGCCGGCGCGTCGCCTGGGACATCCCCGATCCGTTCGGCGAGGGGATCGCGGGCTTCCGGGCGACGCGGGACCTGATCCGCGGGCACCTGGTCGATCTTCTCATCGACCTCGCTTCCGAACCGGGGAAACGATGAAACACGGCTTCCGGCGCGCCGCGGCCGCCGCGGCCGGGCTGGTCCTGCTCGGCGCCCCGGCCGCGGGCGCGCCCCTGCCTCCGGAATGCCGGGTGGCGGGGCTGGACCGGCGGGAATGGGGCATCCGCTGGTGGAACTGGGCCCAGTCCGCCCCGGCCTGGGCGGACCCGGCGGCGGACCGGACCGGCCGTTGGGCGGGGGTCGGCCAGCGCGGGCCGGTCTGGTTCGTCGCCGGAACCCGGGGCGGGGAACCGGTGTGGCGCGAATTTTCCGTTCCGACCGGGCGATACCTCTTCTTCCCCCTGATCGCCTTTTTCCGGTGCGGCGCGGGCGAGTGCGAACGGGCCCGGAGGTCGGTAACGGCGGCCATGGAAAGCGCCGAGGGGCTTTTCTGTTCGATCGACGGGCGCCCGGTGCCGAACCCGGAGCGGTTCCGGGCCGAATGCCCGTCCTGTTTCCCCTCCCCCCGCTGCCGGGAGGGAGACGAGGGGACCGGCACCGGGTACTGGATCATGCTCGAACCTCTTTCTCCGGGAACTCATACTCTCCGGTTCGGGGGGCGGCTGGGGAGGATTTCGATCAAGACGACCTGCACCGTCCGGGTGGTAGAAACCCTGGAAGGGACCGTATCGCTGCTGCGGGAGCTCTTCCCCGGCCACTTCCTCCCCGACATCCCCGTGCTGCGAACGGACCTGGTGGATCGCCCCACCGTCTACGGGGAACCCGATCCCCCGGAGGGGTTCGCGGGCCCCGACCCTTCCGGGCGGCTCCCGAGCGGCATTTATCTACCCCCCCGGGACCCGGAATTTTTCACCACCGACATTTCCCTGGAGCAATGGGTTTTTCATGAAATGTTCCATCTCCGCAATCGCCGCACCGGGGAATACGACCGCTTCATCGTCCAGGCTTTTCCGGACGAGAACGATCCCCTGGTTCAATGGATGCTCCGCGACCCCTACCACCGGGCCCTGGCCCGGGAAGAGGCTTTCATCAACCTGATCACCTTCGCCGATCCCGCCCGGACCGACCGGCAGCGGAAAGCGGTCCGGGAGTGGTTTGACTATATCGGGGCCGATAGGCTATCCTTCCCCGAAATCCGGAGGGCGCTGGCGGTCGTGGCGCACTGAGAGGAGACGCGGATGAAGAAATCACTGGGACCTCAGACCATTATTCTGCCGGCGCCGGTGCTGGTGGTGGGCACCTACAACGAAGACGGGCGTCCCAACGCCATGACCGCCGCCTGGGGGGGCATCTGCTGTTCCCGGCCTCCCTGCCTGGCGGTTTCGCTGCGCAAGGCTACCGTCACCTGGGGCAACATCATCCGCCGCCAGGCGTTCACCGTCTCCATCCCCTCGGCCGCCCACGCCGCCCAGGCCGATTTTTTCGGCCTCGTCAGCGGCCGCGACCGGGATAAGATCGCGGAGGCGGGTTTGACCGCCGTCCGGTCGGGCCGGGTCGACGCCCCCTACATCGAGGAGTTCCCCCTGGTCATTTCCTGCCGGGTGCTCCACAGCGTCGTCCTCGGCCTTCATACCCAGTTCGTCGGCGAAATCCTGGACGTGGCCTGCGAAGAAACCTTCCTGGACGGGAAAGACCTCCCCCGGGTCGAGGCCGTGGACCCGATCTGCTACGCCCCCGGAATCCGGGAATACTACGGATTGGGGAAACGCCTCGGCGAGGGCTACCGCCTGGGCCGCGGGCTGGCCGGAGGAAGCGGCGAAGCATGAGCCTGGCCGCGGAGCTGGAATCGACGGTCGCCGCCGCGCTCGAGTCGGCGGGTGCTCCCCCCGGGACCCCGGCGGTCATCGGCCCGTCGCGGAGGCCGGAACTGGGGGATTACCAGGCCAACGGGGCCATGGCGGCGGCGGCGGCGGCGGGGGTGAAGCCCCGGGAGCTGGCGGAGAGGGCGGCCGTTCTCATCCGCGAAGCCGAAATGGTGGAGTCGGTCCGCGTGGACGGCCCGGGTTTCATCAACATCACCCTCTCTTCCGGCCGGCTCGAGCGCCGGCTGGAAGCCGCCCTCGGCTCCGACCGCCTCGGCCCTCCCCCCCCGGAACGCCCGCTGACCGTGGTCGTCGATTACTCCCACCCCAACCTGGCCAAGGAGATGCACGTCGGCCACCTGCGCTCCACCATCATCGGCGATTCCCTGGTCAGAATACTGGAGCACCTCGGCCACCGGGTCGTGCGCCACAACCACGTCGGCGACTGGGGGACCCAGTTCGGCATGCTCATCGCCTACCTGGACCGCGGCGGGGGCGGCGGGGATGCCGGACACGCCCTGTCCGACCTCGAAGAGTTCTACCGGGCGGCCAAACGCCTTTTCGACTCCGACCAGGATTTCGCCCGCAGCGCGCGGGACTACGTGGTCAGACTGCAAAGCGGAGACCCGCACTGCCTCCGGATCTGGCGAAGGTTCATCGACGAGTCCCTGCGCCACTGCGAGGAGGTTTACCGGGCGCTGGGGGTGACGCTCACCCCCGGGGACGTGAAGCCCGAGAGCTTTTATAACCCCGAACTGCCCGCGGTCATAGAGGCCCTGGAGGAGAAGGGGCTGGTCACCGAATCCGAGGGGGCCCTGTGCGTGTTTCTCGACGAATTCGCGGGGAAAGACGGGAAACCGGTCCCGGCCATCGTCCGCAAATCCGACGGCGGCTACCTCTACGCCACCACGGATCTGGCCGCGGTCCGCCACCGGGCCCTGGATCTGGGAGCCGACCGGATCGTCTACGTGGTCGACGCGCGCCAGACCCTGCATCTCAGCCAGGTTTTCGCCGTCGCCCGCGCCGCCGGCTTCGCCCCCCCCTCCTGCTCCCTCGAACACCATGCCTTCGGAACCATGATGGGCGAAGACGGGAGGCCCTTCAAAACCCGCGAAGGGGGGACGGTGAAATTGACCGCCCTGATCGACGAAGCCCGGGAGCGGGCCTACCGGCTGGTGAGCGGGAAAAATCCCGATCTCGCCGAGGAACGCCGGCGGCGGATCGCGGAGGCGGTGGGGATCGGGGCGCTCAAGTACGCCGACCTTTCCCAGAACCGGACCAGCGATTACGTCTTCAGTTGGGAGAAGATGCTCTCCCTGGAAGGGAACACCGCGCCGTACATGCAGTACGCCTATGCCCGGATCAAAAGCATCTTCCGGCGGGGCCGGATCCGGGAAGAAGAGGCGGAGAAGGGCCGGATCTCGCTTCGGGAGCCGAAAGAGCGATCCCTGGCCCTGGCCCTGGAGCGGTTCGGCGGCGTGCTCGAGCAGGCGGCGAAAGACGGCTTTCCCAACAGCCTCTGCTCGTACCTCTACGACCTGGCGGGAGAGTTCATGTCCTTCTACGAGTCGTGCCCCGTGCTGAAAGCCGGGGAGCCGGACCGGTCCAGCCGGCTGGCACTCTGCCTCCTTACCGCCCGGACCGTCAAGACCGGCTTGGCGTTGCTCGGAATCGAGACCGTCGACCGGATGTAGGGGGCCCGGCCGGAGAGGGGCGCGAGAGCGCTTACAACCGGTAGAGCTCGGGCCGGCGGTCGCGCAGGACCGTCATCCGCGCCCGGATCTCCTCGGCCTCGGCCAGGTCGAGGGCCGCGGTCAGAAGTTCCTCGGTGGTTTCCGAGGCCTCGACCACGGTCCTCCCCCAGGGGTCGACGATCGTGGAATCCCCGAAGTAGTCGACCCGGCCCTCGGCCCCGATCTCCTCGCCGCCCACCCGATTGACCCCGATCATGAACATCTGGTTCTCGACGGCCCGGGCCCGCACCAGGATTTTCCAGTGGTCGAGCCGGGGGTAGGGAAACGCCATGGGGGAGAGAACGCAGAGGACCCCCTGCAGGGCGTAGGTCCGGAAAAGTTCGGGGAACCTGATGTCGTAGCAGACCGACAGCCCCATCCGGCCCCAGGGGGTTTCGGCCACGGTCAGCGCGTTCCCGGGAGTCATGTGGCGTTCTTCGTGGAGGAGGCTGAAAAGATGAGTCTTGCGGTAGACGCCGGCGGGTTCGCCGCGGTCGTTGAAGAGGATGGAGGTGTTGGCGGGGCGACCCCGTTCGTCGAGGGCGAGGAGAGACCCGTTGATCCAGATCCGGTGGCGACGGGCCAGGGCCGCCACCCGGGCCACGGTCTCCCCCTGCGCGGGCGCGAGGCGGGCGTTGGCATCCCAGTCGAAACCCGTGGTCCACATCTCCGGGAAACAGATCAGATCGCTTCCCCTCCGGGCCGCTTCCTCCACCCAGCCTTCGGCCTTCTCCAGATTGGCTTCCGGGTCGGCGGGGACCACGTTCATCTGGGCCACGGTCACGGTCAGGCGTTTATTCCCGGAGGTCGCGGGAACCGCCCCGCCCGCGTCAGAATTTGGAGTCGGCATAATCCAGCATCTTGTTCGTCTGCCTGATGGCGTAATCCCGTATGGGGAGCCCCCCCAGGGCGAACTGGTGGAAGATGAGCAGGACCAGAATCCCGGCCAGGGTACCGAAAAAAAGGTCCTTGTAGTAGCGGAAGCGGATCACCGCTCCCAGGATATAGACGCAATCGACCGCCGCCATCAGGAGCCCGAAGTCATGCAGTTCCAAGGGGCAGGGGAGACTGCCCATGAGCAGGAGGTGGGAAAAGAAAAGGATGGAGGGGATGGCGCAGATGCTGATGAAGATCCGGTGGAAGAGCACCCCCACGGCCAGCAGGACCAGGGGAAGCGCCAGGGGGAACCCGGCCAGCCAGGGTCTGACGTCGAAACTCCACTGCGCCCCGGAATAAGCCACGAGCCCCAGGTTGGCGACCGCCAGAATCGCGACCAGTACCTTGTGCATAGGCGCCCCCTTCGTGATATAACGGTACCGGCTCCGGCGAAAAATTGCAACCGGCAATGGAGGTTCCCATGAAGCTCGGCATCATTTCGGACAGCCACGAAAACATGCCCAAGATCCGCAAGGCGGTCAACCTCTTCAACCGTTCGGGGGTCGAAACGGTCCTCCACGCGGGGGACATCATCTCCCCGATTACGGCCAAGGAGTTCTCCGCGCTCGCATGCCGGTTCGTGGGCGTCTTCGGCAACAACGACGGGGACCGCCTTTTTCTCCGGAAACGTTTCCGGAACATCGGAACCATTCACGTCGGCAAATTCGAGGGGAAACTGGGGGGCAAGCGGCTGCTTCTCATCCACGAACCGGACATGCTCGACGCCCTGGCCGCTTCAGGGGCTTACGACATCATCGTCTACGGCCACACCCACCAGGCCGAGATCTCCCTCCGCGGATCGACCCTCGTGATCAACCCCGGGGAAGCCGGGGGATGGATCACCGGGAAATCCACGGTGGCTCTCCTGGACACCGCCTCCATGAAAGCGCGGCTGGCGGTGCTGTGAACGCCCCCGCTTCCCCGGCGTTCCTCGACCTGGCCCGCGGCCGGCGTTCGGTCCGCTCCTATTCCCCGCGGCCGGTAGGCCGGGAAAAGATCGAGCGGTGCCTGGAGGCGGCGGGGGCGGCCCCCTCGGCCTGCGACCGCCAGCCCTGGAGGTTCGTCGTCGTCGTCGAACCCGGGGCCAGGGACCGGCTGGCGGAGGCGGCCTTCGGCGGAATCTACCGCAGCAACTCCTTCGCGCGACGGGCCCCGGTTCTGGTCGTGATCCTGGCCGAGCCCCCCGCCCTTCTCCCCCGGATAGCGGGGAGGCTTCAGGGCAAGCACTACCCCCTGATCGACGTAGGGATCGCCGGGGAGCACTTCATTCTCCAGGCGGCGGAACTGGGGCTGGGAACCTGCTGGCTGGGGTGGTTCGACCAGAAGCGGGTGGGAAAACTCCTGAACGTCGGCGCCCGGGAACGACCCGTGGCCATGATCTCGGCCGGCTACCCGGACCCCGGCGCTCCGCCCCTCCCGGACCGCCGGCCGGGGAAAGGCTCCAGCGGCTACTGGCCCGCCTGAGCTTACTCTTCCAGGTAGCCTTCTTCGTCCTCGGGGTACACCAGCGGCGCCGGTTCGGCGCCGTAGCGGCGGCGGGGGAAAAGGACGATCAGCAGAACCAGAACGACGAATCCGGCGCCGGCGTCGATCGCCCACCAGTACGGGGAAAGGCTCTTGATGGTGATCCCGCAATAAATATCCATGGCGACACCGCCGGCCAGGACGACGATCATCGTCACCAGAAAGGGCCTCATCTTCATGGGGCTGAACCCGGAGATGGCGAAGAGAACGGCACATCCCACCAGAACCACCGCCGCCATGTTGCCGAGGTAATGAAGGTAATCCTTCAAAATCGCGTCCCGGGGAGAGCGGGAATTGATGAAATCCTTGAGTTCCTGCTTCTGCCAGAGCCAGGAAGTCATCTTCCCCACCGTCGGTTCCTGGTAGAAAAACGCCGCCGCCGCCGTCGCTAGAAACAGCAGGGCGAGGGCGAAAGCAAGAATTCTGATCCCGACCATAACCGCCTCCTTGGTCCCGATTTATCGCTGTTCGGGCACGACCGTGACCTTCGCGGTCACGAACTCCGAGTTTTTAACCGGTTCGTACGTCAATTCCCCCAGCGTTTTCAGCCGATCGAGAAAGTCCTTGTACCCCCCGAGGTCGAAGACCACCACCCGTTCGTTCTCCTCCACGTTCTCGAAACCGGTGATGGGATAACCGATCAGCTGTCCCCCCAATTCTCCCACGGTGTTTTCCACGGCGACCAGGGCCGTTCCCGGGTCCGAGGACGTGAGGGTGACGAAATGATCCTGAAAAACCATCTCCGGAGGAGGCCCACCCGAAGAAGGGCCGCCTTCCGGCTCCTCGATGATGAGCACGCCCCCGGAAGGAGCGGAACGGAGGCGGGGATGGGCGGCGGCGGGCGGGGTCGCCGGCGGCGCGGTCGGGGCGGCGGCGGCTTCCCCGGATCCGGACGGGGCCACGGGGCAGCTGCCGCCGTCGCACCCGACCTGGGTCATAACCAGAACGACCACCGCCGCCAGAACCACGGCGGCCGACCAGAGCGGTATTTTTTTCTCCCAAGGCAAGAACATGGCTCGTAACACCTCCTCCATGGGCCCTTTCCGGGCCAGTCGCTGTTCAACCCGGGCCATCCAGTCGCTTCCCGGAACCGGCGCCGGGGCCGGGCCCCGGGCCCGGGCGCGGCGGCGGTGCGACAGTTCCTTCCGGCAATCGGGGCAGGCGGCCAGGTGCCGCTTGAGGTCCTCGGTTTCCGAGTCGGTCAGGTCCCCGTCCAGAAAACCGTCCAGGTCCCGCCACGCGGTCCGGCAGGCGAACTTGTCAGGGCCGGCTTCCAATTGTTATCCTTGTCTCATCGGTATTCTACGACAACCGGAGACGATGTCAAGATCGGGGAGCCGGATGAAGCGGACACTGCATTGGCTTTTCCTGGGTTTGGTGGTGGCGGGTGCCGCCGGGGGAGCGGCGGCGCTGGCCCGGCTCCTCCTCCGTCCCCCCGGGCAGCCGACGGAGGCCGAACGGCGGGCGATGATCGAGCGGGTCCTGGACCGGGACGCCGGCAATATCTTCTGCTTCGATCCCGACATCTCCTACCGGCTCAAACCATCCTTCCGGGGCCGGCGCCACGATTCGCGCACCCTTCCCCACCAAACCGATTCCTACGGAATGCTGGGGGATCGGGAACCCGAAACCGGCGCCGACCACATTCTTCTTCTCGGAGATTCGGTCGTCTACGGGGAATACCTCCCCCGCGAGGATTCGTTCGCGGCCCGCCTGGAAAAAGAGGCGCCGGCCGGCCTGCAGGTGCTGACCGGCGCCTGCCCGGGGTGGAGCACCCATCAGGAAATCGGGTATTGGGAAAAATACCTGGCCGGGATCTCCTGGAGGCGCGCCTTCATTTTTTTCTGCCTCAACGACCTCCTCCGCTTCGAGTGGGTCTGGGGGGGGGAGGACCGGTTTCGGATCTCGGAGGAGGTGGCGGGACTGGGAGGGCTTCTGGCCGCGCACTGCCGTTCCCTCAAGCTCCGGTTCCTGCGCGGCGCCTTTTCCGACAACCCGGGGCTCCGCCCCCTGGCCGGGCTCAACAACACCTGCCTGGTCCCCTTCCTGAAGGAATGGTGGGATGCCTATGGAGAAGCGGTGGGCCCGCGCTTACGGGGCATGAACGCGGCGGCGCCGGTGACGGTGGTCGGCCTTCCCGCCCGGGAACAGCTGGCCGCCCTCAACGCGGGGGGAAGCCGCGAAGAGGTCATGGCCCCGCAGGAGCGTCTGCGGAAGTTCTGCCGGAGCCTGAACGTCGGTTATCTGGACGCGCTCCCCGCCTTCGAGGAGACGGGGACCGGAGCGTACCGGATCGATTGCTTCCTCCCCGGGCAGGAAGGGGAACTTCACCTCTCCCGCGAGGGCCATGCCGCCCTGGCGGCGTTTTTGGCTCCCCGGGTGTTCGCCCCCGTCCCGGAGGCACCGCCCGAGCTCGGTCCGGAAGAAAACGGGGAGGGGGCGGGCAGGTAGAAAACGATGTCGGGGCCGGGGCGGACGGCGGAGGCGAACCCGGCCACGGGCACGTAAAAAGCGTCGTAGGGGTCGAAGACCGCCGCGGGCGCGCCGCTGCCCCGGAACCGGCGAACCGGAACCGTTCCCTCGGTCAACTGCCGCCGGAGCGCGGGATCGAGGCGAGAGTATTCCAGCGGATGCTCGTCCAGGACCAGCGCGCCGGACGTTGCGCGCAGAATCCGGTTGAACTCCGGGGCCGCCAGGCTCGGCCCCGGGCTCAAACGCCGGGGGTAGGCCGCATACCCCTGGGGACGGCCGAAGATCAAGGGGTTCCCGAAGAAAAGCCCGCGCGTCCGGGGTATGTTTTTCTCCATCCAGTCGCCGGCCAGCAGCCGACTGTCGGGGCGCGAGGAGACGAACCGGTCGAACTCGATATCCCTCCAGAGAGGCTCCAGGGCCAGAACCGCGGCCAGGGCCCCCGCCCAGGCGGCGCCCACCCCCAGCCGCGCCGTCAGCCGACGCAAGGCCCACGCCCCCAGGAGGCAGAGGAAGGGGACGAGGAGCATGGTGTATCTCATGAAACACGATTTCTGGAAAGCCAGCGCCAGGGAGAACGGAACCGCGAAAGCCAGGAGCAACCGCGCCGGGACCGAACGGCGCAGCGACAAGGCGGCCATGACGACCCCTCCCAGGCTCAGGAGTTCCAAGGGCAACCCCAGGCCGTAACGCAGCGAGAAGACGAGATGGTGCCAGGCTCCCCGCCCCGAGGCCGTTTCCGGAACCAGCTCGAATCCGTGCAGGTACTGCGATTTCAGGATGCCGTCCCGGATTCCGGTCCAGGCGGAGGGAACGTGGAGGACCAGGAAAGGGTTGAGCAGGAAGAACGTCAGCCCGGCGGCGGCCAGGCTCCCGGCCAGGAACAGGGGGCGGCGGGGGCGGCCGCGGGAAGCGTGAGCCGCCAGCAAGGGACCCAGCAGAAATACCGCGTAATACTTGATGGAGACGGCCAGGCCGATCGAGAGGCCGGCGACAAGGTAATCCCGCCCCCTCCCCCGCTTCCAGACGCCGGCCAGGACCAGGAACGCTCCGACCGCGGCCAGTGTCGCGGGAACGTCGAGAAGGACGAAATGCGATTCCCGGACGGGAAGGAAGGCCACGGCCGCGAAAGCGGCGGCCGCGCACCCGGTGAACCGGTCGAAGAACCTGAAACCGAGCGCTCCCGTCAGCGCGACGGTGGCCGCGCCCAGAAGGGCGAAGAGAAAGCGGAAACAGAGGTGGTAGGCTGCCGGGTCCCGGTAATACCCGGATCCGGGCACTTCCCCCCGGACCGAGCCCAGAAGTTCGGAGAATCCTCGGGCCGCCCAAAAGGGGAAGTGGGGCCAGATATAGTAACCGGGATCGGGCGCGCTCCGGCCGAGGCCCAGGCCGGTTTCGATCAGCCGGCCCTCGTCCGGGCGGCAGCGCAGACAGGGGAGGCCGTACCCGATTCCCCAGCTTCGGAGGCCGAACCCCCCGAGGGCGAGGAGCCCTACGAACGCGATGGCGGCGCCGCGTCTCATCCCTCCCACGACGGGAGGTCCTCCCGGTCCCGGGCCGTTTCGAACAGTTCTCCCCCCCCCACGAAACTGATCATCACTTCGTTTCCCCTCAGGGCCAGAAACCGGGTCCCGGGCCCGATCCCCAGGACCTCCATCCTCGCGGAGGAGAGGGACACGGTCCCCTCCTCTCCCGCGGGAAGGCGGAGATAATACCGGCTTCGGCCTTCGACCATGGTTTCGGCGCCGACTTCCGGCGCCGCCAGTTCCGGGTAGCGGTCGAGAATGACCCGCATGGGGGAACGCTTCAGGGTTTCCAGGCGGGCGACCCCGAATCCTTCTCCTTCGTTCCCCCCCAGGACCACCAGGGGGTCCCCCGGAAGAATTCCGTATTCGCGGCAGGCATCCGGGGGTATCCGCAGCCGCCCGCGTTCGTCGAGAACGGTCCAGCCGTAGGCGAATTCTCTTCCCGTTCCCAGCTTCGGCATATCGATCCTCCTTTGCGGCGGGCGGCCGGCCGCCGCGATCAGCCCCAATCGTCGAGGGCGAAAAGAACTTCCCGGTTGGGCAGGTCGACCTCCGCGATCCTGACCGGCACTTCGTCCCCCGGCCGGAAAGCCCGGCCGCCGCGGCGGTCGCGCAAAGCCGTTCCCGAACGGTCGAGGCGATAGTCCCCTCCTCCCAGATTGCGCGCGGGGAGGAAGCCCGCGATCAGGTAGTCGTCGAGATAAACCGTGATTCCGTATTTCCCGACCTCCGCCACCACTCCCCGCAAGCTTCCTTCCTCGGCTCCGTCCAGGCGTCGCCGAAAGTACTGGAGCTTGCGCAGTTCGATCATGTCCCTTTCGGCGGCGGCCCCGCGGCGTTCGGTCCGGGTGCAGCGCTCGGCCAGAGCCCCGACATCCTCGGGAGGGGGGGCCGGGGCGACTCCCAGCGCCGCCTTGATCAAGCGGTGGTTGTGGAGGTCCGGATAGCGGCGGATCGGGGAGGTGACATACGCATAGCAGGCCGAGGCCAGGCCGTAATGCCCGATGTTCCCGGCGGCGTATTCGGCCGGGCGGAGCGAGCGCAGGAAAGCGGTTTGAAGGACCCGGGAAAGCGGGGTTTCCCGAACCCGGGCCAGAAATGCCCGGAGGGCCTCGCGGTCGCCGGGGTTCCCGATGGAGAAACCCAGCGGCCGGACGGAGGCGGCAAACGCGCGCAGGGCCCGGGGGTCGGGCTCGGCGTGAACCCGGTAAACCGGGGCGAAACCGCGCGCGCTCATCCAGACGGCCGCGGCTTCGTTGGCCGCCAGCATGAACTCCTCGATCAGGGCGTGGGAAAAATCCTCTCCTTCGAGTTCGATGGCGGCGATCGCTCCCCGGGAATCGAACCGGATCTTCTCCCCGGGGAGTTCCAGGGAGAGAGCCCCCCGGCAAAAACGCTTTTCCCGCAGTTTCCGGGCCAAGCCCGCCATCCGGTCGAGGACCTCGGCCGCCGGGCCCTCGCGGCGGCGGAAAGGCGCATCGAGGCCGCTCAGGAGGCGGTCGACTTCCGCGTACGTGAAACGGCGGCGGGAACGGACGACCGTGGAATCGAAACCGCTCTCGATCAGTTCGCCCTCGGGGGTGTAGGTGAGGAAAACGGAAAGAGCGAGACGGTCCTTTCCGGGAAGCAGGCTGCAGAGATCGGCCGAGAGCCGGGGGGGCAGCATGGGGACCACCCGGGCGGGAAGGTACACGCTGGTCCCGCGCTCCCGGGCCTCCCGGTCCAGTTCGGACCCCGGGCGAACGTAGTGGGAGACGTCGCTGACGTGAACCCCCAGGCGGACGTTCCCCCCCGGCGCCTCCTCGAGGGAGACGGCGTCGTCGAAATCCCGGGCCTCCTCGGGGTCGACGGTGAAGAGGGGCAACCCGGTAAGATCGAGACGCCCGGCGCGGACGGACGGATCCAGCCGGGAAGGACAGGCCGCGGCCTCGGCCTCGGCCTCGGCCGCGGGACCGTCCGGCACGCCCAGGCGGCGCAGGACCGCGATCGTGTCCACGGCCGGGTCTTCGGCGCGCCCCAGCACCTCGACCACCTCCCCCCGCAGGAGCGACGCGGATTCCGAATCCGCCACGATCCGGGCCGTGACCTTCCAGCCGCTCTCCCTGGGTTCGGAGAGCACCACGGGCCGAGGAAATGCGCCCCCATCGGGCACGAAACGGGTCTCGCTCCCCTCGCGCCGGGTGACTCCGACCACGGGCAGGGGATTCCGTTCCCGGACCCCGACCACCCGGGCGCGGGAAGACCGGCCGCGGAGGTCGGGAAGAAGATCGACCTCGACCCGGTCGCCGGGCAGCGCGTTCCCCAGACCGTTCGGCGGGATATACAGATCCTCGCCCCCGTCGTCGGGACGGACGAACCCGAACCCCCGGGGGTTGATTTCGATCACGCCCGAGCGCGGAGGCGGAAGCCGGAACCGCGGGCCGCGGCGGACCAGCCGCCCCTCCCGCTCCAGATCCTCGCAGGAGCGTTTCAGGCTCCCCCGATGGCGCCCGGATATCTTCAGGCGCGCGGCCATCTCCGCCGGAGAGAAGGAACGGGAGGTGTCGCCGGCGAAGAGTTCCAGGACCGCCCGGGGCGAGGCCGGAGCCGCGCCGGGGCGGCGGCGGGGGGAAGCGCTCACTGCCGCACGTACCTCCCCCGGTATTTCCCCTTCCCGATCGTATACTCGAATACGAACTGGCAGATGCGCGTGCCGGGGTGGATCGCCAGCGGGATCGGGCTGGCATTGTACATCTCCAGAATCTGGTGGTTGGAGATGCCCGGCTGCATGAAGCTGGCGGTGATGTGGACGAGCAGGCCCAGTCGGGCGAAACGGCTGCGGCCTTCCAGCCGCCCGCAGATGTTTTCGGGAAGCGTGATTTTCTCGACGGTTATCCCCATCACCGATTCTCCGGGCATGAGCACGAAATAGTCCTTGACCATGACCTCCCGGCTGACTTTGCGGTAGTCGGCGGCGTCGTCGACGTGGAATATGTCCCGAACCTTGTCGTATACCCAGAACCGGTTGGAGATATGCAGATCGACCGAGGCCGGGCCGATCTGCGACGCGGCCAGCGGCTCGATGCGGATGACCCCCTCCCGGATCAGTTTTTTCAATTCGCTGCGGGCGATGACGCTCATCCGGTTCCTCCTTCGGATTCGCCTGACGGCGGATATTTTTCGGATGTTTGCCGTGGGCTCTATCCTACGGGAACTGCTATGATCATGGCAATGAATGCTCTCAGCCGGATTGTCGAATCCCCGGATCTCTCGCTGTATCGGCTTGATTCCACCCACTCCCCCGAACTGGAGATCTACTGCGCCTCCACCCCCTCTTCCCGGGCGCTGCTCAACACTCCCGAGACCGTCGGGGTCGAATTCACCCGGCGCCTCCAGGAGGCGGTGGAGGGCATTCTCGGGCAATTCCCGGACCCGGAGGAGCGGCGGCGGTTCTGCCCCGAAGAAAGCGGCGTCGTCCATTTTCTCCGTTCGGGACTGAACTTCGGTATCCGGGAAGCCCTTTACAACGCCTGGGGGTTCAACGAGCACCTCTCCTCCTTCATCACCTCCCAGCGGGACCGGGACCAGTACGGCCGATGGTTCATCCGCGACGACGCCTACCGCAAGATCGAACTGCCCCGCAACGCCACGCTCTTCATCGGAGAAATCGTGGCCACGGGCGTAACCATGAAGAACGGCCTGCAGATCATCGGCCGCATGGCCAAGAATCTGGGGCGGCCGGTGCGCAACCTGGTCTTCTTCACCGTCGGTTGCCATAAGATCGAAAAAGCCCTGAGCGAATTCGACGCGCTGATGCGGGCCTCCTTCCGCGGCTACCATACGACCTACCTCTTTTACCTCGAGGGGAAGTTCCACCTCGCCGATTCCAAGACCGAAGCCCGGCTGAAGGTGCAAGGCACGGACCTGATGCGGTTCCCGGCGCTGCTCGCTCCCGAGTTCGAGCAGAGCCAGTTTCTCTCCGAAACCGCGCCCCTGGAACGGTGCGTGATTTACGACGGAGGGGCCCGGGCGTTCAACCCCCAGGAGCATTTCGCCGAGTTGTCGGCTTATTGGGAGGAAGTGGTTTCCCTGGGGGTGCGGGGCACGACGTTGGAGGAAGCCTACCGCGAGCGCTGGCCGGCCGAGGAGTATCGACTTCCCCAAGCCGAGTACCTGAAACGGAAACGGGAGGTCTGGGCGGGGGTGGACGAGAAACGGCTGCTGGCCGTCTACGAAACGGCCGGAGCCTGGCTCCGGCGCCTCCGGGAACGGTCGGGGGCGGGCAGCCTGGTCGAACTGGCCCGGCGCAGGTTGCGGCGGATTTCGTCGGGACGGTCGGACTGAACCGCCCCGGCGCCGCGGACGGTCCTATTCGTAGAGGCTCGGGTCCCGGGACCACCCGTCCGAACCCGGCGGATCATCCACCGATCCCGGGTCCTCTCCCGCTTCCAGGCGCCGGCACGCTTCCTCCATCTCCTCGTCCAGGGGTTCCCCGCTCTCTCCGGCCATCTTCCGCATCAACCGGGCCAGGCTGCCGGGGTCGCGCTCGTCGAGGCCGGAAAAGAACGAAGGATCGGCCATCCCGGCCAGTCGGCTTTCCTCGGACCGGCCGATCCCGAAGGTGGAGACGAGCTTGCGGAGTTTCCCGCCGCAGCGGGGGCATTTCACCGGGGGGCGACGGGACGTCGAGCGCGCCAGGAAACTGAAGATACGTCGGCAGCGCGGGCAGGCGTATTCGTATATGGGCAACCTCGTTCTCCTCCGCGATAATCCGCGGTTTACCCGCGGCTCGGTTTATTATACCGTGAACGTCAATCCGGGAAGGTCGAAACCATGAAACTGATTCCGATCATAATCGCGTTCCTGGGGGCTTCCGCCGCCGACGCGGCGGCGGGCGCCCCCACCCCGCTCCCCCCCGCCGTCGCCGCCCCCACCCCGCCTCCCGCCCGGGCGCGGCGCCCGGCACCGACCCCCGTCCCCCGGGGCACTCCCTTCGACCTGGCTTTCTACTTCGCCCGGCCCGGGCGGATTTTCAGCTGGAGCCGGGCCGAGGGCGCGGGAGCCTGGAGGAACGACACCGACTGGATCATAACCGAAGAGCGGCCTTTCCTCACCCAGGACGCTTTCTTCCGCGCCGTTCCCCATGTCTCCGAGGAAAGGGCCTTCATCCGGGTGAGACTGACCAACGACGGGAACAACCTCATGGACGAAGCGGTCCTGGGCAACATCGGGCGCACCGCGGTCATGGTCTGGAACGGAAGGATCCGGGACGTCTTTACCCTCGGGACCAGGTTCCATCCCAACGACATCGTCATCGGCGGGAACCTGAACGAGGGAGAGGCCCAGATCGTATCCGAACTGATCAATTACCGGCCCACTCCTTCCCCCACCACCCTCCCCAGCCCCACTCCCACTCCCACCCCCCGGCCCAACCTCTTCGACTTCTAACCCCCGGAGCCGACGACCCCGAGCGCGGCCCGGAACCGGTGCCAGGCGATCCCCAGCCATTCGTGGAGGCAGCGGGAGGAGAGGAAAAAGGTCTCCGCCCGGGGCACGAGCCCCAGCGGCGTGAACCGGTATTCTCCGAAGGGATAATCGGCGGGGACGGGCACGGCGTCGATCCCGCGCTCCTCCAGGGCCAGGAGGGCGCGGGGCATGTGGATGGAGGAGGTGACCAGCGCCACCCGCGGCCGACCCGAGGGAACCATCCGGCGGAGCAGGCCTTCGGTTTCCCGCGCGTTTTCGTCGGTGTTGCGGGAGCGCTCTTCCAGGATGACCGCGGCGGCGGGAATGCCCATCGCCACCGCGTAGCTCCGGGCCAGGGAACCCTCGACCGGCTCCGAGCGGAAGATATCCCCGCTGCCGCCGCTGTAGAGAAGCGGCGCGCTCCCTTCCAGTTCGCGGTAGAGTTCGAGCCCGCGCCAGAACCGTTTCCAGGCGGTTCCGGAAAGCTCGGGGCGGGGCCGGGAACCTCCGGCGCGCGCCGCGCTCGCGGCCAGGACCACGATCGCGTCCACGCTGCCCGCCCGGAGTTCGCCGGCGGGGGGGATTTCGGCTTCGAGGCTCCGGACCAGCAGATAGGCGATCGGATCGGCGGAGAGCCCCCAGTACAACCCCAGGGCTGCCGCCAGCATCAGCAGCGCCGGGCGCCGCCGGTGCCGGAGCAGGGCGCCCAGGGCGCCGGCCAGCAGCCACGCGACCAGGGCCGGCGGCATGATCAGCAGTTTCACCACCTTGAGGACGACGAACACTCCGAGACCTCCTCTTTCATCCGGGGCGGAATTAGTCTACTATAACGGCTCACGCCCACCAAGGGGATGCCGTGACCCGCTATGCCGCCATAACCGCGCTGGTTTTTCTGTTCTCCCCCGTTCTCCGGAGCCGGGGAGAGGAAAACATCCCCGCGCAGTGGCTGGGGCGGCATTGGTTCGGGATCTACGTCATGGAGAAAAAATCGGGGCACGGCTACACCGATCTGGAGAGGAACGCCGACGGGCTCCGGCTGAGCGCGCTCCTGCACTACCGGATATCGTTTCCCGGAGGAGAACAAACCCTGGAAATGAGAACCGTTCAGGAGTTCGACGCCGCCGGGACCATGACCCGGTTCCGCCGCGAAATCGACAGCGTCCTCTCCCGGACCCGCCTCTCCGGGGCCTGGACCGGCGACGGATTCCGGATCGAAGGGGACGGCGCCCCCCGGGACGCGCCTTCGGCGCGGGTAACGTTCAGGGACTGCTACGGCGATTATTTCCTGGTCCGGGACCGGGCGCCGGCGGGGACCGAAGAAACCGGATGGGATTTCGACCTCACCCTGCTCAAGCCGCTGCGGTACCGGCGGCGGGTGGAGGCGATAGAAACGGCCGCCGGGCGCGGCCCGGGCGCGGGGCCCGACTTCGTGCTCTCCACCGCTTACCCGGAGATAAACGTTTCCTCGCAGACCCGGATCGACGGCTCCTACTTCCTGATCGAAAATCGGGTGGGGAACCTGGTCCTGAAGGAGGAGAGCGAAACCGAGGCGCGGAGGGCGAACGACCCCGGCGATATCGTCAGCCTCAGTTCGATCGAGCCGTCGTCCCCTCCCCCCGACCCCGGCGGCCTCGCCTCGCTGAGCCTGAGGATATCCGGGCTGCCTCCGGGCTACGCCCTCCCCTCGTCCCCGAGGCAGGAGGCGTTCGCGGAACCCGGCGGAACCTGCCGGATCGTGACCCGGCGCGAGGCGGCCCCGAAACCCCGGAATCCGTTGCCGGCCGGCTTTTCCCGGTTTCTGGCCGCCACTCCCGAGTTTCAGGCGCAAGACCCCTCGATCGCGGCGGCGGCGGAAGCGGCGGCCGGCGAAAGCGGAGACGCCCTGGCGGCGGCGGGAGATATCTGCCTCTGGGTGCACCGCTCCCTGAAGAAGAACTTCATGGTCGCGCTGCCGGACGCGGTTTCCGTCCTCAAAGCGGGCGAGGGGGACTGCAAGGCCCACGCCACCCTTTTCATCGCCCTGGCCCGCGCTGCCGGGATTCCGGCCCGGATGGTGACCGGGCTGGTCTGCCTCTCCGACGGCCGTTTTTATTACCACCAGTGGGCCGAGGTCTGGGCGGGAGACTGGTATTCCCTCGATCCCGTCCTGGGACAGATCGGCGTCGACCCCGGCCATATCGCCCTGGCCAGGGGCCCGCTCGACCGAAGCTGCGTCCTGGCCGAGATGATCGGCAACCTCGCGATCGAGGTCACCGGCTGGGAAACGCGGGGGGAACCCGGGGGAACGGCCCCGTGAACGCGCGGGTCCTCCTCTGCGCCGGGGTGTTTCTCCTCGCGGGCTGCACCGGGGGGCGAGAGATCCCGCCCGCGATCGCACTCTGGGCCACGGGAGAAAGCCGCAAGGTCGGCCCGGACGATCCCGCGGAAGACGCCAACTACCATTGGGACGCGGGAACCGGAACCGTTTCCCTGACCGGGGCCGCCAACGAACAGGTCGCGTTTCAGTTGGTCCTGCGCAGCCCCCGGCCCGTGAGCGGGGCGGCCCTGGAGGCCTCGGGCCTGGAGGGGGACGCTCCGGGAACCTCGATCCCCTCCGGGGCCGTTTCCTTTTTTGCCGAACGCTATATCACGGTATCCGTCCCCACCGACCGGGCCGGCTCCACCGGGGCGGGGGAATATCCCGACCCGCTGATCCCCTTCCGGGACCCTTATTCCCCGGGGAAGGAGGATCTGGCCCTTCCCCTGGAGCTGGTCCCGGACCGCAACCTCCCGATCTGGGTCGACTGCGCCATCCCCCCGGGCACGCCGGCCGGAACCTACCGGGGGAAAATCGTCCTGGCCGCGCAAGGGAAAGAACTGCGGCGCCTGAACCTTGTCCTGAAGGTGCGCGGTTTCTCGCTTCCCGACCGCCCGTCCCTGCCGGTTTTCTTCGATCTCTACGGAGCCAGGTGGAGCCGAGGCGAGGGCCTGCCCTGGAGACTGGGGGAAGAGACCTGGGAAGTTCTCAAGCAGTACGAAATCATGGCTCATGAACACGGCTTCAGCAACGGGCATTGGGGCCTGATGCCGGCGGGAGCATCCTCTTCCACCGAGGGAGTCGACTGGTCTCTCTACGACCGTTACCTGGGAACGGTCCTCGACGGCAGTCTCTTCGCCGACGGGACTCCGCCGGCCTGCTGGGAACTGCCGTATCCCGAACGGTGGAACCCGGGCGAAGAAGTCCTGGAGGCCTACACGAGGGACCTGGTCAGGCATTGGGACGAACAAGGATGGAACCTGGAGGACGCCTTCGCCTACGTCTGGGACGAGATGGGGCCCACCCACCCCACGGTCGAGGCCTGGGGCCGGACCCTGCGCCGGGCCTCGGAGGGAAGAGTCAACTATTTCTACACCTGCCCCCCCCACCCGGCGCTGTACGGGATCGTCGATTGGTGGGCCCCCCGGGCTTCGGCCTACATGCCGGAAGAAACCCGAAAGCGCCAAGGGGAAGGCGAACGCTGTTTCTTCTACCATGCCGGGGAACCGTCGGTGGGCCTGATGTGCATCGACGCCACGGGGTTGGCCTTCCGGACCTGGGCTTGGATGGCCTGGATCTACGGCTGCGACGGATTTTTCGACTGGGCGGCAAATTTCTGGAGCGAAAACCCTTACCTGGACCCGCTCAGTTTCGACACCGACAACGGGAACATGTACCTCTTCTACCCGGGGCGGCAGCTCGATACCGTCGGTCTTAGGGCGATCAAGGGACCGGTGCCCTCCTTCCGGCTCAAGGCCCTCCGGCGGGGAATTCAGGATTACGAGTACTTCCGGATCGCCCGGCGGGCGGGACTGGACGTCGAACCGACCGTCAGGTCCGTCGTCCGCAAGGGCCTGGGGGTCGCCGGAGCCTATGGGATAGACCCCCGGGCCTGGAGCCGGGACCCGGAAGATTGGTACCGGGCGCGCGACCGGATCGGGGAGATGATCGAAGACGTCCTTGGCCGCCGGGGAGAAAAAGCCCTGGCCGAAGCGGACCCGGTTTCGAGATAATACGGTTTTAAACACTGTCCAGAGGAAAGGCTCCAAAATGAAAACCGCCCTGATTGTTTGCCTGCTCGCGGCCGGCGCCGCCCCCACCCCGTCTCCGGCCCCCCGGATCGATTTCGCGGAAACCGCCTTCAACGCCGGCACCGTCTGGGAGGGGGACAAGGCCGCACACTCCTTCTCCTTCACCAACGTCGGCGACACCGACCTGGTGATCGACCGGGTCAAGACCAGCTGCGGCTGCACCGCCGCCCTCGTCACCCAGAAAACCGTTCCTCCCGGCGCCGAGGGGACGATCAAGGTCGAATTCAACACCACCCGGCGCTCCGGCAATCAGCGCAAGACCGTCTACGTCTACTCCAACGATCCGGGACTCCCCAACGCCCAGCTCGAAATCTCCTGTTACGTCCAGACGGTGGCCGCCTTCGAACCCAGATCGGTCGTCTTCCAGGAAGTCGTCCACGGAGAGGGCGCCGCCCAGACCGTCTCCCTGGTCCCCGCCGCCGGGCCATTCCGGATCACCTCGGTCAGCGCCACCCCCCAGTTCATCGCCGCCACGGTGCCCTCCGGGGAGATGGAGGTCGGCGCCGACAACCGGCCGGTGGAGGTCGAGGTCAGGGTGCTCCCCGACGCTCCCATCGGCCAACACTCGGGGACGCTGCTGGCCAAACTCGACCATCCCCAATGCCCCCAGATCAACGCCAGGATCCGGGTCAACGTGGTCGGCCTGATCAGTTATTCGCCCCGGATGTTCTTTTTCAACCGCGACAACCTGGTCCGTCACGAAGAGAAGGTGATCGTCATCACCAAACAGGGAGAGCCCGACCTGCGGGTGACCCGCCCCCAGATCTCCCTCGAAGGATTCTCCCTGGACCTGCAGGAGACGGTCCCGGGCCGGGAGTTCCACCTCACCGTCCGGCCCGAGGGGGAACCGATCCCGGGAAGACGGCGGGGGACCTTGTCGTTCCAGACCAACGACCCCAGCCAACCCCGCATCGAACTTCCGATGACGGCCTACTATCCGGAAGACCGACCGGGAGCCTAGTCCCGGTCGAAGACGATCCGGATCCGGACCAGGATTTCGTATTTTCCCTCCCGGATCCCTTCCCGAACGCTGCCCAGGTAGTAGAGGCGCCCGGTCAGCCGGTCGGAGACCGAGGTCTCGGGGTAACGGGCCCGGACGGCGGAAAGGATGGCGTCGTTGATGGCGGCTTCCTGGGCCGTGCGCCGGGCGGCCAGCGCGCTTCCCTCCTGGGCCAGGACGGCCTCTCCCCGCCCGTAGTATTCGCGGAGGCCTTCCTGGGGCTCGACCAGGTCCGCGGGCGCCTCGACTTCGAGCAGCCCCTTGAAGAACCCGCTCTCGAGCCTTCTGACCTCGACCAGCCGGGTCTCCCGGTAATCCACGGTCCGGGCGGAGGGAGCGTAGGAAAAGGCGGGGTATCTCCCCAGGAGAACGGCGAAATCGACCCCTTCCAGCCGTTCCCGGATCGAGGAGAAAGCCGCCAGCCTCGTGGCTTCCGCGGAAGGCGCCACTCCCTCCACTATGACCCGGACCGTCTCCGGCGGCGGGGTCGGCGGCGCCGGCGCGGGCGGCGCGGACGCCAGGAGCCAGAACATGCAGCAGACGGCGTTCATCTCCCCGCCAGTATGAGGGAATCCCAGCCGCGGGGCAAGCCCGCTTGACGCTCCCGGGGTTCCGGGATATGCTGGCCGGAAACAACCCGAGGAGGCGATATGGGCAGGTTCGTTTATTGGCGGAGCGCGGCGGCCGCAGCCGCGGTGATACTGGCGGCCGGGGCCTGCGGGCGCGTGCCCGCGGGCCGGGGCGGCGGCGGGGCCGAGGGGACGCAGGCGCCCGGATTCACCCTGCGCGACCTCTCCGGGAAGGACGTGAGCCTCTCCGATTACCGGGGCAAGGTGGTGATCGTCGATTTCTGGGCGACCTGGTGCCCCCCCTGCCGAGCGGAGATGCCCGGTTTCGTCGGCCTGGACGAAAAATACCGGAAACGCGGGCTGGTCATTCTCGCCGTCAACGTCCAGGGAGAAAACCGGGAGACGGTCGGGCAGTTCGCCCGCTCCCTGGGGATCGATTTCCCCATTCTCATGGGGACGCCGGCTGTAGCCGAAGCCTACGGCGGGGTGAGCGCCATCCCCACCTCCTTCGTCATCGACCGGGAGGGGGTCATCCGCAAACGGATGGTCGGCCTCCACCCCCCCGAAGAATTCGAGAAACAGATCGAAGGGCTGCTGGGCGCCCCCTGAAAGCGATGAAGCCGAGGTTTCGCTTCCCGGGTGCGAAGGGCGCCGTCCTGGTGCTGGCGGGGTTGCTGCTGCTGCTGGCCGGGCTCTTCCTCGGCGAAGGAGCGGAGGTCAGGGCCAAGGGGAGCTTCCTCTGCCTGGAATGCATCGGGCTGGGCTGAACCATGGCCCCGGCGAGGAGAGCGGTTCAATTTCTGGCGGCCCTGGGTTGGAACTGCGCGTTTCTCCTGGGACAGCCTTCCCTGACCGGCCTTTACCGGGGACCGCTGAAAACCGCCTGTTGCCCCGGTCTCAACTGCTACGCCTGCCCCTACGCCGCGGTCTCCTGCCCCCTGGGCGCTCTGCAGAATTTCATCGCCGTCGGCTCCTACCATTTCTCCCTCTACCTGGGCGGTTTTCTCCTCGCCGTCGGGGGAGGACTGGGGCGGATGGTCTGCGGATGGCTCTGCCCCTTCGGGCTGTTCCAGGAACTGCTCCACCGGATCCCCTCGCCCGTCTTCCCCTTCCCCCGGCGACTGCGGCACCTGCGCTGGCCCGTGACCGCGGTCCTGATCGTTCTCGTTCCCCTCATCCTGGAAAAACCGGGGTACTGCGCCTGGCTCTGCCCGGCGGGCGCTCTGGAGGGAGGAGTGCCCTTCTTCCTTTTCGACCCCCGCATCCGCGACCTGGCCGGAATCGTATTCGGCCTCAAGCTCGCCATCCTGGCGGCCTTCGGCCTGGCTTCGGTCTTCTGGTACCGGCCTTTCTGCCAGGCGGCCTGCCCCCTGGGGCTTTTCTACGGATTCTTCAATCGGACGGCCCTGGTGGGCCTGCGCCTGTCGCGGGAAAACTGCACCGGGTGCGGCGCCTGCGCCGAGGTCTGCCCGATGGGGCTCCAGCCTCACCGGGGGGGGATCGATTCCGGAGCCTGCGTCCGCTGCATGCGCTGCGTCGGGCGCTGCCCGGGGGGGGCCATTTCCCTGGGGGGGCCCCGGCGGACGACGGCGGCGACAACCCGTTAAAATTTTATTGACTCGGGAACGGGGACGGCTATCTTGAGTTGCAACGGAGCCTAACTCTCGAACACGGAGGCAACCATGGCTTATCAGATCAGCGACGACTGCGTGGCCTGCGGGACCTGCCAGGCGGAATGCCCGGTGGACGCGATTTCCGAGGGAGATCCCATCTACATGATCGATTCGGAAAAATGCATCGACTGCGGCGCCTGCGCCGAGGTCTGCCCGGTCAGCGCCATCAGCCCCGGGGACTGAGTTTCCGGACGTCCGCGGACGGGCCCGGCGGGAGACCCTCCCGCCGGGCCTTTTCCGTCTCCGACAACCGGCGCCCAACCGCGTTTTTTCCGTAATCATACGGCGGCCGTTATGTTAAAATTATAAAAGAATCAGCACGTCAACCTGGAGTGGGCTGATGAGACAGACGCGCATCGTCCTCGAACTGGCCCTGGCGGCGGGGTTGTGCCTTCTTTCCGGGTGCGGGGGAAGCGGGGGGGAGAAAAAGGAAAAAAACAACCTGGAATACTCCCGGGACCTGGCCAGTAAGGAATATCTGGTCAGGCTGGCCGCGGTCAAGGCTCTCTCCGAGTCGGCCACCCCGGAGGACACGGTCGCCACCCCCCACCTGATCGGGATGCTCCGCGACGGCAACGAGACCATCCGCCGGTTCGCGGCCGCCGCCCTGGAAAAAATCCGCGATCCCCTCGCCATCCCCGGCCTGATCGACGCCGCATCCGACGAAAGCAGCTACGTCCGCTACCAGTCGGTGGGCGCCCTGGTTAATTTTTACGACGATCCCCGGGCCCGTCAGGCGATCATCAGGGCGCTGGGAGACGACAACGGATACGTCCGGCACATCGCCGTCACGCGGATCGGCGAAACCGCCGATCCCGCCATGGTCGACATGGTCCTGCCCCTGCTCGACGACGAGAACAACTACGTGCGGGCGGCGGCGGCCGGCGCCCTGGGCAAACTCGGCTCGGCCAAGGCCATCGACCCGCTCATCCGTGCCCTCGACGACCCCAACTCGTACGTGCGCTCCTTCTCGGCCTCTTCGCTCGGAAGACTGGAAGCCCGTCAGGCCATCCCCGACCTTAAGCGCCGTTTGAACGACCCCAGCCCCTGGGTGGTCAACCACGCGGCCCGCGCCCTGGCCTGGATGGGGGAAGACGACGGCATCCCCTTCCTGGTCGCCAACCTCTCCTCTCCGGTCGAGGACAAGGAAAACGCGGTCAGCGAGGAAGCGGTGGAGTTCCTCCGGGAAATCTCGGGGAGCGACTTCGGCTTCGATCCCGGGGCGCCCGAGGAGAAACGGCGGGAAGCGATCCGGCGCTGGGAAACCTGGGCGGCGGAGAGGGCGCCCGGAGCGGGCGGGTGAGCGCGGGCCCCGCGGCGGGCGGGGGACGGAGCAATAATGCGGGTTGATTATCTCCGGGGATGGGGGTAGTCTTGCTGCGGCAATCGTGGAGCCGGCGGCGCCGGCAGAGCGCGAGGAGTACAACCCTGATGAGAGCTGTTTTTTTGAACCGTCCTTTTCTGGTAATCGCCTTTGTCTGCGCGGGCGTCTGCCTCGTCCCCTCCTCTCCCGGTGCGCTGGTATCCTCCCGGGGCGCCTCGGCGGCGCCCGAGCGCGAACTCCTGGTGTCGAGCCTGGAGGCGATCGGCTTCAGCCGGCACGATGCCGAGACCAGGGTGGCGGGTCTCTCCGACCGGGAGGTCGCCACCGCGGCGGCGGCCCTGGAACGGAACCGCGTCGGCGCCGGCGACGACGGCTACAAGAAGGCCCTCTCCGCCGGTTTGGTCATCATCGTCGTCCTGGCGGCCGTCACCGGGGTGTACTTCTTCGTCAACAACTGATCTTGAACCGGCTCCTTTTTCTCTTCCTGGCCTGCCGCGCGGCCGCGCTCGCGGCGGAGAGCGGGGGAACGTTCCTGGAGGTTCCTTTCGTCGTCCAGGAGCGCGAATACTGCGGGCCCGCGTGCCTGGCCATGGTCTTCAACTATTACGGCGTGGAGTTCGACCAGGAGAGCCTCGCCCGGGAAGTATACCGTCCGGAACTGGACGGTTCTCTCAACCTCGATCTTCTTCAGGCCGCCCGGCGCCACGGGTTCGACGCCGAGGCCTTTTCCGGAAGTCGTGACGACATCTTCCAGGCCCTGGACGCCGGCGCCCCCGTCATCGTCCAAGTCCTGGTCCCCGGCGGGAGCGGGAACTACCATTTCATGGTCGTCCGCGGCTACGACCGGGAAAGCCGGACCCTGACCGTCCATTCCGGGCGCAGCCGCGATCTTCGCCTGGAGTGGGACGCGTTCGGCCGGGACTGGGACGGGAGCGGGAACTGGATGCTGGTCGTCCGCAGAAAAACTTCCTGGCCGTGAAGACCGCCGCCGGCCTCATGATCCTGGGCTGCTCCCTGCTCCTGCTGGCGTCGGGCTGCTCTTCCTACCGCGTCAACGTTCTGGGGGTGGACGTCGATCAGGCCGCCGAACTTCTCGCCCCCCGCCGAGAGACCCTCGATCCCGAAACCGAGGCGGCCCGGCACAACGACCGGGGAGTGGCCCTGGAACGGGGCGGAGACCTGCGCGGGGCCCTGGACGAATACCGCGAGGCGGTCAGGCTGCGCCCGGACTACGTTCTTCCCCTGGTCAACATGGGCAACGTCTGGGTCAAGCTCAACCACCTCCCCAACGCCGAAGAAGCCTACCGTCGAGCCCTGGCCGCCGACCCGGGCGACGCCGCCGCCCTCAACAACCTCTCCTGGGTCGTCCTGAGGATGGGGGGAGATCCCGGGGAAGCCGTCGAGTTGACGGAACGGGCGCTGAAAACCGACCCCGAACCCCGTTTCGCCTATCTGGATACCCTGGGCTGGGCCCTCTACCGCGCCGGCGACCGGGAACGGGCCCGGGCCGTCCTGGAAGAAGCCCTGGACCTGCCCCCCGCCGACGCGCCCGACGCCCGGGCCGAGACCCGCTATCATCTGGGGATGGTGCTGGAAGCCGGCGGGGATTTCCGCGGCGCCCGGGAAGAATACCGGCGCGCCCTCGATCTGCGCCCTCCTTCCGCCCTGGCCCGGGAGCTGCGCCGGCGGCTGCGGGAGGTCCCCGACTCCTGAACAGCCGACGGCCGCGAGGACTCTTTCCCCAAGCGGCGAAAGGTTGCCTGCCGCGGCGCTTTTTCGTATAGTTACTCGATCGGCCTGGACAGGCAAGGAGCATGCGATGAAAAATTTCAGCCTTATTCGACCCGACAGCGACGTTTGGAGGGAACCCACGGGGAGAAAACTCGACGTGGTTCACGTCGACGAACCGAACCTCCGGCGCGACCTCTTCCCTTACTCCGAAGTGCCCCGGTTGGCCTTCGACGGGGTGACGATCCCGACCGACCCGCCCAAGGATATCTATATCACCTGCACCACCTTCCGCGACGGGCAGCAGGCCCGCCCTCCCTACACCGCGGAGGAGATTCTCACCATCTACGATTTCCTCCATCGGCTGGGGGGCCCCAAGGGGGTTATCCGCCAATGCGAGTTCTTCCTCTACACCGACAAGGACAAGGAAGCGGTCCGGCAGGTCCTGGAAAGGGGCTACCGCTACCCCGAGGTCACCGGGTGGATCCGCGCCGTGGCCAGCGACTTCAAACTGGTCAAGGAAATGGGACTCAAGGAGACCGGGATCCTGACCTCGGCCTCGGACTACCACATCTTCCTCAAACTCGGCCTCACCCGGGAAAAAGCCCTCGACAAGTACCTGGGGCTGGTCAAGACCGCCCTGGCGGAAGGGGTCATTCCCCGCTGCCACCTCGAAGACGTGACCCGGGCCGACATCTACGGATTCATCGTTCCCTTCGCCCAGAGGCTGATGGAACTGGCCAAGGAAGCCAAGGCCAAGATCAAGATCAGGCTCTGCGACACCATGGGCTACGGAGTGCCCTGGGCGGAAGCCGCCCTGCCCCGCAGCGTTCCCAAGCTGGTGCGGGCCATGACCAAGGAAGCCGGAGTCCCCAAGGACTGGCTGGAATGGCACGGCCATAACGATTTTCATCTGGTCACCGCCGCCGGGCTGGCCGCATGGCTCTACGGCTGCGCCGGGCTCAACGCCACCCTGCTCGGCTTCGGGGAGCGGACCGGCAACCCCCCGATCGAGGGCGCCTGCATCCACTACGCCGGCCTGACCGGATCCACCAACGGGATGGACCTCTCCGTCATCACCGAAATCGCTCATTACTACCAGGAAGTCATCCGGTTCCGCATCCCCCCCAACACTCCCTTCGTCGGCCGCGACTTCAACGTCACCCGGGCGGGAATCCACGCGGACGGCGCCATCAAGAACGAGGAGATCTACAACATCTTCGACACCAAGGCCATCCTCAACCGGCCGCCCACGGTATCGGTCACCGACAAATCCGGGATTTCGGGGATCCTCTACTGGATACAGACCCAGACCGATCTCGACACCGGGAAGCTGAACAAGGCCCATCCGGGAGTGGTCAACATCAGGGATTGGATCGACACCCAGTACCAGGAGGGGAGGACCACCTCCATCTCCCCCGACGAGATGCACCATCAGATCCGCAAACACCTTCCGCACCTCTTCAAATCCGAATTCGACCACATCAAGGAGCGGGTGAGGAGCATCGCCAGCCGGATCGTCGAAGGCCTGGCCGCGGACGGCGCCATCCGCTCCATGGACCCCTCCCGGCAGGTGCCCGTCCTGGAGCAGTGCCTGGAAGCGGAGCCTTTCATCAAGTACCTCTACATCACCGACATCCGGGGGAAGAAGATCACCCCCAACGTGACCCACCCTTACTCCCGGGCGGCTTACGACCGGGAATTCATCGACCACCAGGACTTCGCGGACCGGAGCTGGTTCATCAACCCCATCCGGGACGGGAAAACCCACCTGACCGATTTCTACATCTCCCGGTTCGACGGGAAGCTCTGCATCACCGTCTCCACCCCCATCCGGGACGACCGCGAGGAGATCGTCGGCATCCTGGGAGCGGACATCCAGTTCGAAGACGCGGCCAAGCTCGAGGACGAGGACGTTTGACATGAACGGCCCCGAAGAAACCGCCGCCGCGCTCGAACATTTCCGTGTCCTGATCGAGGAGCAGCTGGCCCGGGTCGAACGGCTCCGGCAAGGCGGAGCCTGGACGGATTATGCCTCGCTCTCTCCGCTGAAAATAGCCGTGGTCGGCGGCGACGGAATCGGGCCCATCATCTGCCGGGAAGCCCAGCGGGTCCTGGAACGTCTCCTGGCCCCGGCCCTGGCGGAGGGCAGGATCGAGTTCCGGGTGGTGGAGGGAATGACCATCGAAAACCGGGCCCGGGAAGGAAAAGCGATCCCCGACGGGGTCCTGGCCGAAATCAAGGAGTGCCCGATCCTCCTCAAAGGCCCCACGACCACCCCTCGGAAAGGAGATCCCTGGCCCAACATCGAAAGCGCCAACGTCGCGCTCCGCAGGGAGCTGGATCTTTTCGCCAACGTCCGGCCGGTCCGGGTGCCGGCGGAGGATATCGATTGGATCTTCTTCCGCGAAAACACCGAGGGGGCCTATATCCTCGGAAGCCGGGGGCTGAACATAGGGGGGGATCTGACCCTGGATTTCAAGGCCATCACCCGGCAAGGTTCGGAACGGATCGCCCGGCTGGCCTTCGAGCACGCCCGCGCCAACGGCATCCCCCGGGTGACGGCCGTAACCAAGGCCAACGTGATCAAGACCACGGACGGCCTGTTTCTGGACACGTTTTACCGGGTGGCCCGGGACTACCCGGAAATCGCGGCCGACGATTGGTACGTCGACATCATCACCGCCAAGCTGATCGATCCCCAGCGCCGGACCCAGTTCCGCTCCTTCGTCCTCCCCAACCTCTACGGAGACATCGTTACCGACGAAGCCGCCCAGATGCAGGGCGGAGTGGGAACGGCCGGCAGCGCCAACATCGGCTGGAACTACGCCATGTTCGAAGCCATCCATGGGAGCGCCCCGCGGATGGTCCGGGAAGGCCGGGGCGAGTACGCCGACCCCTTCAGCATGATCCGGGCTTCGGCCATGCTTCTCTCCCATATCGGCTACGTCGAGCAGGCCCGCGACCTGGAGGCCGCCCTCGACATCTGCGGCCAATACGAAAAGAAGCTGGAGATCACCGGGCGACCGGGCGGGGCTACGGCCGCCCGGATGACCGATTATCTCCTGGAAACCCTGGCCGACCCGGACCTGCTCGCGCGCCGCGAGGAGTATCGCCGGCAATGAGCAGGCCGAAGATCAGCGTCGTCGGAGCCGGCTCCGTGGGGGTGGCCTGCGCGACCGAACTGGCCCGCCGGGAGGTGGGGGAGATCGTTCTGGTCGACGTCAGCCCGGACCTGCCGGCGGGGCGCGCGCTGGACCTGAGCCAGTCGGGGCCGATCGGGGGGTTCCATGTTCCGGTCACCGGGACCGACGACTACGAAGCCACGGCCGGGTCCCGGGTGGTGGTGATCACGGCCGGAACTCCCCGGCGGCCGGGCATGAGCCGGGAAGATCTCTTTTCCGTCAACAGCCGCACTATCCGCGCCGTGACCGAACGAGCGGCGGGGGCTTCCCCCGAATCGGTGCTGATCCTGGTCACCAATCCCCTGGACGTGATGACCTGCCTGGCCTGGAAGGTGAGCGGTTTCCCCAAAAAGCGGGTGATGGGCCAAGCGGGGGTACTGGACTCCGCCCGGCTCCGCGGTTTCATCGCCGAGGCCTGCGGGGTTTCCCCCCTCGACGTGGCCGCCGTCACCTTGGGAGGGCACGGGGACACCATGCTCCCCCTGACCCGGTACGCGACGGTGGGAGGCCTACCCCTGGAGACGTTTCTCTCCGAGGAGCAAATCCGGGCCGTGGTCGACCGAACCCGCGCGGGAGGAGCCGAAATAGTCAACCTTCTGAAAAACGGGAGCGCGGCCATCGCCCCGGGCCTGGCCGCCGCCCGGATGGCCGAGAGCGTGGCCAGGAATTCCCGCAGGGTGATGCCCTGTTCGGTGCTGCTCGAGGGAGAATACGGATGCCGCGGCGTGTTCATGGGGGTGCCGGCGGTCCTGGGGTCGGGCGGAGTGGAGCGGATCGTCGAAGTCGCCCTCTCCCCGGAAGAAACGGCGGCGTTCCGGGCTTCGGCCGAGGCCGTGCGCCGCGGAATCGAAAAACTCGAACCCCAGGGAGACGGAAATGGAACGTAACGCCCGAATCTGGCTGCTGGGACTCGTCGTCCTTCCCCTCGCGGCCCTTTCCTGCGCGAGAGAAAATTCGACGCTGCGCGGAAGCGCCGCGCGGGAGTACCTGGAGGCGAAACCTCTCGCCGCCGACCCCGGCTTGTATTCCTGCTACGTCATCCGGAACCGGAGGATAGAAGGAATCGTGGCCGCCGTCTTCAACCCCGGCGGAGGACCGATCAAGGTGGTCAGGCGGGAACTGGTCTCGGCCGACAAGAATCCGGGCAACACCGTGGTCCTCAACGATCCCTCCGGGGACAGCAGCGAACCGGTCGATCCGGACCTCCTGAAGGAGATCGCCGAGGAATCCCTGGTCCCCGAAGTATTCCTGGACCCCGACGGGGTCCAAGCGGCGGTGATCTACCGGGACCCCCGCGTCTCCTGCGACGTCGCCCTGCTGGAAGGAGGCATGGTCCGGGTCCGGTTCGGGGGCCGCAGCGACCGGGGAGGGGCCATCGCGTACTCCCTGCCCGTTTTCGACACTTCCCGGATGCGGCAGCGCACCGACAGCACCGCCAAGGCCCAGGCGCCCCAACCCGCCATCCGCCAGGTCGGCGCGTTCACCCTGGGGGAGACCGTCTCCTGGAAGGACGGGGACCTGATCAAGGTCGGAGCCATCAGCGAATTCGTCGATCAGGAAACCTGCCTGGTCAACGTCGCCACCGGCCGCGGCACCCGAACCGAGTCCGTGGCCGTGGATGCCTTGACGCCGGTCAATCAGGCCGGTTTCACGAACCAAACGGAGGAATAAGAGATGACTGAGATCGCCGTCGGCGACCTGGTACAGTGGAAGAGCGGGGACGCCGTCAGAGCCGGAGTCGTGCAGTCCGTCAACACCGACGGAACCTGCTCCGTCAGCCGCCAGACCAAAAGCGGCCGGGAGACGGTCTCGATCCGCGCCGCCCGCCTGGAGCGCATCGCCTCGACTACCGGGGCCGCCGACTGACCCGGTTCAGTCCAGACCCAGGAGGCCCCGTTTCAGTCCCGGATTGGGTGGTTCCGGGCCCAGCCAGACCGCCCAGAAAAGCCGGGCGAAGTCGGGGTCGGCGATGATCCCCTTGATCCGGCCCTTGATTTCGACTTCGAGTCCCCGGCCGGGCAGGGCGGTGAACACCATCGTGTCCCCGGCCTCGACCGTTTCCATCCAGCCGTCGAGCTGAGCCAGGGCGGGGCGGAGACGCTCCAGATCGGAGCCGAGGTTTTCCTGAAGCCCCTCTCCCCAGGCCTCGACCAGCTTCTCCCGGTCCACCCGGGAATAGACGAAGTGCATGACTATACGCTTGATCCCCCCGGAATCGAGGATACGGCCGGGGTCGGACGAACGCTCCTGGAGGTAGAGGCCGGCCACGTAGACGTCCACCTTGAAAAAGGTCGCCTCGCGCAGGCCCATCCCGTTGAGAACCAGGTCCTTGCCGTCCACGACGATCCGGTCGGGCATGGTCACGCCCTCCAGTTCGGCAGCGGGGACGGACGCGCAGGCTCCCAACAGCAGAACCGCCGCCGCCAGTTTCGACACGGACATACGCACCTCCCTTTTCCCGGATTCGGCCCGGGGGCCGTTATTTCCCGACGACGGCGGGGGCGAGTTCGACCGTGTCGCCCGGCGCCACCGTCCCCCCCGCCAGCACCCGGGCGAAAACGCCCTCTCGGGGCATGATGCAATCGCCCGTCAACCGGGCGATCTCGCAACCGCTGTGGCATTTCTTGCCGATCTGCGTGATCTCGATTTCGACTTCCGCCCCCAACCGGACCCTGGTCCCCACCGGCACCGTTTTCCAGTCGATTCCCACGGTCGCCACGTTCTCGGCGTAGTCGCCGTAGGAAACCGGAACCCCCGCTTCCCTCACCTCCTCGATCCGTTCCGCGGCCAGCAGGCTCACCTGGCGGTGCCAATCCCCGGCGTGGGCGTCGCCCTCGATACCCCGGCCGGCTATCAACCTGATCGCCGGCACCGGGGTTTTCCCGGTTCCGGTCCGGGGGCTGACCGCTACCGAAACCACCTTCATCGGCTGTTCTCCTTTCCCCGCCAGATCCCCGCCTTCTTTATCCGCGCGGTCTCTTCCGCCGCCCGGAGGCGGTCGGCGTATTCGAGCTCGTCGGTGGTCCCGGCCAGCCAGGCCAGGCCCCGGGCGAGCAGTTCCTCGTTTGCCATCTTCTCCTTGACGAAAAGATACCCCCAGACCTCCTTCCCCGCCGGAGCCTCCCCGGCGAACTCGAAGCTCGCCGCCTGCCCCCCGGTCATGAACCGGTTGAAGTTCCGGGCCTGCAGCGCCGACGGTTTGAACCTCCCCTCGGCGTCGGGTTCGAGGTCCGGCACCAGTATCCCCTTATAATGGACCACCCAGATATCGCCTCCGGAAAGCACCCTGACCGTGCGGGCGTCGAGCACCTCCTCCACCACCCCCGCCACCCGGGTCAACCCCGGCTGCTCCAGCTCCACCAGGCCCAGGCGCCCCAGGATTTCGTTGGCCCGTTTCTGGGTCAGCACTCCGGCGAAATGCAGGACGATCAGAAGGCTCCAGAGCGCCACCGCCACGGTGATCAAGCCCCGGATAATGCCGGATCGCCCCAGGAGCCCCTTGCCCGAAGCCTTCTTCCCCAGCCGGAGCAGTCGCCCCCGTTCGCGGTCGGCCAGGCGCTTGAGTAACTTTTCGGCGGCGGCGGCGTTCTTCACCGGGTAGATCGACGAGCCTTCCGCGAGCCTGAGTTCCAGCACCCCGTTGCGCAGTCCCAGTCCGGCCCTGTAGAAAAGGTACTTCTTCCCCGCCTTCACCGGCCGGGCGGCGCAGTCCTTCCAGACGGTGAAGTGGACCTCGCCGCCGTCATCCTTGAGAATCCCCTCCTGGCTGACCAGGGCCTGGGGAGCGGGTCGGGCGGAACGGACGTCGGCCAGGACGTGGACCGGAACCCGGTCCCGGTCGAGGTCGGCGATGGGGGTGGTGGTCAGGCTCATTCCCGTGCTTCCTTATCCGAATTCCGCATTATTTTAAACGAGGCTCCGGCGCCGTGTCCAGGGGCGCCACGGGAAGACAAACGGCTTCGCCCGAGACAAAATCGAACCGCACCAGGCGGGTTCCGGGAACGAGGGCGGGCAGCAGCAGCTCGGTCTCCCCGTAGCGGGCGAGAACCCCTTCCCGGAGTCCGCACGAAGGGACGGTCCGCGGGGCCGTCCCCAGGCGGGCCCATTCCTCCTTGGCGCTCCCGCCCTCCCCCACCCACCCGGCCGGAAGAAACAGTTCGGCCCCCGGGGGGGCCGATTCCAGGACCACTTCCCGGCAGGGAGCGCAGGAGAGGAGCCCGAGGAACAAGACCGCCGGGCAGAGGCGGAAAGGAAACCGGAGGGCGACGGGCGGGAGCCTTCTCACCGCTCACTCCCCCCGGGCCGCCTGGAGTTCTTCGGCCTCCCGGAAACAGCGGGCGGCGAGAGCTTCGTCTCCCCGGGCGCGGGCGATCAGGCCCAGAAGATGGGCGAATTTCGGTTCCGCCGGCCACAGCGCCCGGCCGCGTTCCAGGTACTCCCGGGACCGTTCCAAAGCCTCCTGCTCCTCTTCCAGCTTGCGGGCCGCTTCCGCTTCTTTCCGCGCCCCGGAGAGGCTGGCGGCCTCGGATCGGTCGCGGGAGGCCAGGTTGAAATAGCAGGCCCCCAGGTTGTAGTAAGCCAGAAGGTTCTCGGGGTCGAGTTCGAGCACGCGCTCGAAATTGCGGATGGCGGGCAGGAGCTTCATGCTGTTGAGATCGATCACCCCCAGGTTCAGATAGGCCGCCGGGTAATCGGGGACCACCTCCAGCGATTTCCGTATATAGCGCCGCGCCGCCTCGTAATCGTGGAGATGGTCGATGTTGATGACGGCCAGGTTGTTGTAGGCGCCGGCGAAGGTCGGGTCCAGCTCGATCATCCGCTCGAACCGGGCCGCGGCCGAGCGGTACCTCCCCGCGTCGAGGTAGGCCTTCCCCAGGTTCCCGTGGACCCGAGCTTTCCCCGGGGCCTTGGCCAGGTTGTCCTCCCAGAGCGTGACCGGATCGTGGTAGATGCGGTTGCGGCTGTAGCTCAGGATCCCCAGGCAGAGGAGAATCGCGATCGGGCAGAGGGTCCTGAGGCGGGAGCGGGGAGCCGAGGCGAAGTAAGCCGCCGCCGCCACGGCCGCCCCCGCCAGGGGCAGGTAGAGGCGGTGTTCGACCGCGACGTCGCGGATCGGGACCACGCTGGATTCGGGGACGAGCCCGACCAGGAACCAGAGCAGACCCAGCGACACCAGGGGAGAAGCCCGTCCGGCGCGGAGAGCGAGCAGGAGAAGCGCGGCCAGGCCGGCCGCGGAAACGGCCGGGGCCGTCGCCAGGACCGTGGAGTACCAGGGGTAATCGTATTCCAGGCGCTGCCCCACCGGCAGCAGCACCAGGCGGACGTACGTGATCAAAACCCGGCACTGGGTGCTGAAGTAGCGGTACTGCCAGATCCCCGGCTGCAACTGGCCGGAGTCGTTGTAGCAGAGTTTGTCCCGGTAGACGAGAATCAGAACGATCCATCCCAGCAGCAAGCAGAAATACGGGGCCAGGCGTCCCCAGGCCGGGCGGGCGCCGGGCGGCCTGGTTTTGAGCTCCACCAGCAGGAGCAGAAAGGGCAGGACGATCGCGAACTCCTTGGTGAGCAGGGCGGCCAGGCACGAGGCCAGGGAAAAAGCGTACGCCGCTCCCCGGAACCCCCTCGAGCGCCCGGGCCGGAAACGCGACCGGAGGTAGAGGAAGACGCTGAGGAGGCAGAACCCGGAAGCCAGGGACGTGGCCCGCTGGACGACGTAGGTCACGGCCTGAGTCTGCAGGGGATGCAGAACGAAGAGGAGCGCTCCCGCCAGCGGCGGGACCGTCCGGCCCGGGAAAAGCAGGCGCAGCACCCCGTACAGGAGCAGGGCGTTGAGCAGGTGCACCGCGACGTTGACGGCATGGTATCCCCGGGGGGAGAGGCCCCCGGCCCGGTAGTTGGCGGCCAGGCTCAGGTAATTGAGGAAACGGGTGGGCCAGAAGTTCCAGAGAGGGACGACCTTCAGGTTCCTGATCGCCTGGTTGTCCCGGATCGAAGGAGAATCGTCCAGGTGGAAGGAAGCGTCGAGGGCCGGCAGGTAGACAAGAAAACCTACCGCCGCGATCAGGACCAGGTGCGCCAGCGTTTTCCAGGCAGTGCCCATTGTTTCTCCACGAGAGATTGTACCATCGCCGCCGGACAAACCCAAGAAAAGCGGGCTTTTCCTTCTTGACAACCGGGACCGGAACCTCTATTTTTGTAAAAACGATGCGGGGTGGAGCAGTCAGGTAGCTCGTCGGGCTCATAACCCGAAGGTCGGAGGTTCAAATCCTCCCCCCGCTACTGCCCTCGCGCCTTCGGGTCCGCGAGGGCTTTTTGCCCGGGAGCCGGAACGACCGGGCGGGAGAAATTCATGGCCACGGCCCCCATTCTTTCCAGGGAACTGATCGGCTCCGGCGAAATCCGCGACCGCGTCGCCGAACTGGGCCGGGAGATCGACGCTTTCTATGCCGGCGCCGAACTCACCGTTCTCCCGGTCCTCACCGGGGCGCTTCTCTTCGCGGCCGACCTGGTCCGGCACCTCTTCTGCCCCGTCAGGATAGAACCGGTTTCGATATCTTCCTACACCGGCACCAAGATCATCGGGGGAACCTGCCGGATGCGGCTGGGGCCGGGGCGCCGGGAACTGGAGGGCCGCGACGTTCTGATCGTGGACGATATCTACGACCGGGGCCGCACCCTGGCCGCTCTCATCGCCCGCTGCGAAGAAGCCGGGGCCGCCCGGGTGCGGACCTGCGTCCTCCTCCGGAAAGACCGTCCCGATCTTCCCCGACGGCCGGGGCACGTGGACTGGTTCGGCTTCGATATCCCCAACGAGTTCGTGGCCGGCTACGGACTCGATTACAACGGCCTCTACCGCCAGCTTCCCTCGATCGGGGTGCTCAACCCCGAAATCCGCTGAAACGGATCAGATCAACCCCAGGGAATCGGACGGGACCCACCCCGATTTCCCGTCGGGGAGCGCGATCTGCCGCCACGCTCCTTCTCCGCGGATGACACGGACTTCGGCCCCTTCGTGGAGGACGAAGGCGGGGGTGGCTTCCACGGCCGGGCTGTAAAGAACCTCCACCCGGGAAGACAGGACGACGGCGCGGGGGACATGGTAGTAACCCCACGCCAGCCAGGCCCCCAGAACGCAGAGGAGGAAAAGGACGCTCAGGGCTTTCAGCGCCGGCGCGGCCGCGCGGCGGAAACCGGGAAGAAAAATCGCGGCCAGGATCAGGACCGCCGCGATCCAGTAGAACGCGCAGGCGGCCAGGATCCAGTGCGCGGGGGGAAACAGCAGGGCCACGGAGCGGCGGACGCGGGACCAGAAACCGGCCTTGAGGCCCGAGGTATCCTCGCGCAGGTCCTCGCGGGCGTATTCCAGGTTTTTCCCGATCTCGGGGTCGCCCGGGCTGAGATCCCAGGCTTTCCGATAATTGAGAACCGCCCGGCCCAGGTTCCCCGTCTTGAAATAAGCGTTCCCCAGGTTGTAGTAGAGAGCGGCCCCGGCCCAGCCTTCGTCCAGGACTTCCCGGTACAGGGCGATCGCCCGGTCGTATTCCCCGAGACGGTAGGCGTCGTTGCCGCGGCGGAACCCCGAATCCCGGTCGGGCGGCGCCGCGGCCGCGGCGGTCGAGGCGATGGCGGCGATGCCCGCGGCCGCCAGCAATATCGGTATCCGGCGTTTCATAGCTTGATCTTTTCCATTCTCGCCACCAGTTCCTGGGCCATGGCCAGAAACCGTTCCATCTCCGCGCGGTCGCCTCCCCCCGGCGCATAACGGACGCGGTCGCAGGTCTCGAAACATTCCCTCAGGTGATCGAGCGTACCCGGGGGAAGCTTGAGGCCTTCGAGGCGGGCGCGCACTCCGGCCGCGTCGACGGCGGCGGACGGGATGCCCAGCCGGTCCCCCAGGTAACGGGCGAAAGCCCGGTGCGCTTCGGCGTAGAATTCCCGGCTCTCCCCCGCCTCCAGAAGGCGCCGGGCGCGGTCGAAGCGGCGGCGCGCCGACCGCGATGCGCCGACCTTGCGGGCGTACACCTTGTCCGAGCGCAGACGTTCCCGGCGGGCGCCGACGCGCCACGCCAGAATCACGACCACCGCGGGCAGCGACTGCAGCAGCCAGAAAACGGGGCCGAAACGCCCGGATTCGCCGGGGCGGGTCCACTCCCCGGGTTCGGTTTTGATGTAGAGGATGTCCTTCCCCAGCAGTTCGATCTCCCGGTTCGAAGGCCCGGCGGGGGCGGAGACCAGCCGGGCCCGCTCTCCTTCCGGGGCGGGCGCGGCCGAGACGGCGCCGCAGGCGGCGCGGGCCTCTTCGTAGCTTTTCCGGACCGGGTCGAAGAACGACAAGACCACGTCGGGAAGCTGCAGATCGCCGTCCTCGAGAGGGACCACGGCCGTCCGGAAGATCTTGGTTCCCCCGATCCTGCCCCCGACCACCTCGGGTTTGGTCTCGATCTCGGGTTCGTAGGTCCTGAACCCCTCCCCCAGGTCGATCGCGGGCATGCCCACCGACCCCAGGTTCCCGATACCGCGCACGGAGACGGTTATGGTGAACGGCTCCCCGACCTTGACCCGACGGGGCGCGACCTCGACCTCGAGGTCGAAGTTCCCCACCCCCCCGGTGAACGAAGCCGGGGCCCCGCCCGGCAGGGGGAGGACCCGGATCGAAACCGGATCGGAACGAAGGACGAAAGGCCGGCGCTCGTAATTGAATGGGTCCGGGAAAAAACCCTCGAAAAAGGGATCCTGGCCCGGGCGACGGCCGCGGGGGAGATAGATGTTTCCCCGCAGTTCGGCCGGGCTGACGGTGAGCTCGCCGGCGCTGATGGGGAAAACCGCCTTGCGTATCTCCGTCACCCGGTACCTGAGACCGTCCCGGACGGCGGTCCCCGTCTCCGGATTGCCCATGTCCATCTCCACGAACCCCACGGCCGGAGCCGGGGTGTAATCGAGGTCGCCGATCTCCAGCGCGGAAAATATCTGAAAATCGAGGGTGACCTGCTGATTGATGAACACTTCTTCCGGGTCGGCGAGCGAACGGACGAAGAGCCGGCTCGGTTCCTTCTTCTCGGAGGAGGCGGCGGCGCGCTCGGTCCGTCCCGGCGGCTCCACGGCGGCGGGAGGGGGGAGAGCGGAACCGGCATCGACCACTTTGACGGTGATCGGCCGGGTGGTGTAGGTGTGCCCCTGGTAGCGGAGAAGAGCGGATGGGATCGTAACCTGGCCGGCCTTGAGGGGAACGAGGATGTAATCGGTGCGCAGCCTGATATCGGCCCTGCCGTTGGTCACGGAAAACTGGGTGGAACTGGACCTCCCCACCACCTCCATCCCTTTGATTTCGGGCGGTTCCGGAGAAGCGTTTTCGGCGCCGGAAACGATCAGGGAATAGGTCAGGCGATCGGCCAGGGAAATGACGTTGCGGTCGACCGAAGCTTCGAACGTCACCGCCGAAGCCCACCGGGCCGCCAGCAGCGACAACGCCGTTGCCAGTATGTAGCTTCTTCGTTTCATCGCGCGCTTTCGTTTCGGCGGGAACTCCGGCCGCCGCGACCGCGGCCGGCGAGACCGTGACGCCGCCCGGATAACTCTCGTCGTAAACGCCGGTACTATACCAAATCCCGGCGGCGCCCTACCAGTCCTTGAGCACCTCGGGCGCGGGGGCGGCTTGTCGCGCCCGTTGCTCCTGGCGTTGTTCGTCTTCTTCGGCCGAAAGAGCGTCCAGCAGCTTCTCCACGTCGTCCCGGTTCAAGCCCTCGTTCGCCGCTGCCGGCTGCTGTTGCTGCTCCTGCTGCTGTTGCTGCTGTTGCTGCGTCTGCTCCTGCTGCTGTTGCTGCTCCGGCTGTTGTTGCTGCGGCTGCTCCTGCCGCTCCTGCTCCTGCTCCTGCTGCTGCTTCTGCTCCTGCTGCTGTTGCTGCTGCTCCTGCTCCTGCTGCTGCTGTTGCTGCTGCTGCTCCTGCTGCTGTTGCTGCTGCTGTTGCTGTTGCTGCTGCTGCTCCTGCTCCTGCTGCTGTTGCTGCTGCTCCTGCTGTTGCTGCTGCTGGCGCCGGAGCGCGATTTCATAATTATATTTAGCGTCTTCGTCGCCGGGGGCCAGTCGCATCGAATGCCGATACGCTTCGAGCGCTTCCCGGTACTTCTCCTGCCCCATGAGGGAGTTGCCCAGGTTGTACCAGGCCCAGGCCCCGAGAGAGCCCTCGTCTTTCCCGGCGATTTTTTTATAGAGCGAATCCGCGGTCTTGAAGTCCCGCATCCGGTAGTGGGTATTCGCCTGGTTGTAGAAGATCTGGGGGGCGTCCGGCAACGCCTGAGCTGCCGCCCCGTACCGGCTCAGGGCTTCTTGGTAGTTCCCTTCCCGGTAGAGCCGGTTCCCTTCGGCCACTTCCCCCGAAGGGCCGGCACGCAGCCGCTTCAGGGGCAGGAGCGCCAGCAGCAGCACAGCGGTCGAGATAATCGCGCCTTTCATTCCCCCTCCTCTTCCCGGCCGCGGCCGGAGAAAAACGGCGCTCCCCCCGCTTCTCCCAGCGCCAGGGACGCCGCCAGCAACCCCAGCGCCAGGGCCAGGGGTATCTGGTAACGGTGTTCGTAGACCCGTTTGCGGCGCGAGGCGGTTTCGCCCCGGTTCATTCCCGCGATCCCGTCCCGATAGATCCGCTCGATCTCCAGGCCGGTGGGCGTGGCCCGGTGGTAGGCGCCGCCCGTCTCCAGGGCCAACCGCTCGAGCACGGTCTCGTCAAGGCGGCTGACCACGATGTTCCCCTGGCGATCCTTGAGGTATTCCTCGCCGACGGGGGTCTTGAGCCGGATCGGAGCCCCCTCGGGAGTGCCGATCCCGATGGTGAAGATCTTCACGCCCCGTTCCCGGGCGCGCGCGGCCGCCGCTTCCCAGTCGCCTTCCAGGCTTTCTCCGTCCGAGATCAGCAACACGGCCTTGTCGCTTTCCCCCTGTTCCTCCCCCAGGAGTTCGAGGGAGCGGTCGACCGCCGCGGCGATGTCGGTTCCGCCCCGGGGGACCGACCCGACCCGGATATCGTTGACGAACATGCGCACGGCTCCGTAATCGTGGGTCAGCGGGCAGAGCGTGAAGGCCTGCCCCGAGAAGACGACCAGGCCGATCCGGTCGCCGCGGGCGAAGGCCAGCAGGTCCTCCAACTCCCGCCGGGTCCGCTCCAGGCGGTCGGGTTTGATATCGTCCGCCAGCATGCTCCGGGACGTATCCACCGCCACCACCAGATCGATGCCCCGTTTGCGCAGGTCCTCCCAGTGATACCCCCATTGGGGCCGGGCCGGAACCAGGGCCAGCAACCCGACCGAGGCCGTCAGGCAGACGGCCGCGCCCAGCCTGCGCCCGGAGCCGGCGGGCCGGTTCAACCGTTCCCAGAGGACGGGGTCGGCGAAAGCCCGGCGGCGGCGGCGGAGCCGGATGAAGCCCCAGCGCAGAAAACCCGCCAACACGGGGACGAGCACCAGCAGCCAGAGAGCCGATTCCGACGCGAATCTCACGGCAGCCTCCTGAAGCTCGTCCATTCCAGGAGCGTCCCCAGCAGGATCAGGCCGAGAGCCAGGATCGACAGGAGAGGGAAGAGTTCCCGGTACTGGGTGTAGACGACCGCCTCGGACGGGGTTCGCTCCAACTGGTCGATCGACTTGAAAATTTCCTCCAGGGCCCGGCTGTCGGTGGCGCGGAAATACTTGCCGCCGGTGGTCTCGGCGATCTGTTTGAGGGGGGCGTCGTTGAGGGGTTCGATGGTGTAGATGTTGAACCCCTTGCGGTACTGGACCGGGGTCGTGCTTCCGACCCCTATGGTGTAAATTTTCACCCCGAGGGTGCGGGCCATTTCCGCGGCGGTCTCCGGGGCTATTTTCCCGGTGTTGTTGTTCCCGTCGGTCAGGAGTATGACGATCCTGCTCTTGGCTTTCGATTCCCGCAGGCGGTTGAGAGAGACGGCCAGGGCGGAACCGATGGCGGTGCGGTTGCCGTCGAGCATCCCCAGTCGCACCCGGTCCAGAAGCCTTTCCAGCACTCCGTAATCGACGGTCAGCGGGCACTGGGTGAAGGCATAGGTGCCGAAGACCACCAACCCGATCTGGTCTTCGTCCCGGCCGGCGATGAAATTCTCGATGACGCGTTTGGAGATGTCCAGGCGGGAGACGGGCTTGCCTCCGGCGCTGAAGTCCGCGGCTTCCATGCTCCCGGAATCGTCGAGGGCGATGACGATGTCGACCCCCTCGGTTCTGATCTTGGTTTCGGTCAGGCCCCGGCGGGGACGGGCCATGGCCGCGACCAGCAGCGCCAGGGCGACGGTCATGAAGACGGCGGGGAGACGGCGGAGCCTCAGGCGCAGCGTGCGCGGGAGACGGGCGGGGGCCGCGGCGTCCGAAAATCTGACCGCCCGACCCCGGCGCCCCCAGAGGAGAAAAAGCCAGTAAAGGGGGAGCAGGGCCAGCAGCCAGAGCCAGACGGGGTTGACGAATTCGAAACCGTTCACGCCGCGGCCTCCTCCGGAGCGGTTTCCTTGACCACGCCGACCGCCGCGTCCCAGACCTGCTCCATCTCGGCCCGGGTGGGGCCGTAGCGGGCGAACTTGACCAGGTCGCACCGGGTCAGAAATTCGGCCAGCAGTTCCCGGTGACGCCCGGAAAGGGAATCCGCCGACGCCATCTCGACCAGAAACTCCTCGGTGGTGCGCTCCGGCGCGCGCAGGTTGAAGCGGTCTTCGAGGTAGCGTCTGACCACGTCCGATACCCGGACGTAATACTCCCCCACCCGCCCTTGGGCGGGAAGGTCTTCGGCCCGGATCGCCTCCAGGGCGGCCAGCGCCGCCAGGTGGGGCGGAACGGGAGGGGCCGCGGGCCCGGGGCCGGCGGGGCGGCGCCGGCGGCGGCGGACGAACCAGACCGCCGCGGCCAGCGCGATCGCCGCCGCCGCCGCCGCGATCCAGGGTCGGGGGTCCGCGGGCAGGACCGCCTGGTCCTTGATATCCCGCGGCTGCGGGTTTTCCTGTCCTTCCGGCAGAAGACTCTCCACCTTCAGGGGCACGGGAGGCGATTCGATCTCCTTCTCTTCTCCGCCGGGCAAGATCACCCGTACCTTCATCCCCGGGACCTCCCGCTCGCCCACGGTAAAGGTGGTAAGGCTCAACCAGTACTCCCGGCCGTTCTCCAGCGGGCGCTCGCCCGTATCCCTGATCTCCAGCCCGGACAACCGCGGCGGCTCGAAGACCGTCCGGGCCCCCGGAGGAGCCGTCACTTCCAGGTAGTAGGTGACGGGATCGCCGATATGAATCGACCCGGGCTCGACGCGGGCGCTGATCTCGACGGGCACTTCGGACGCCCGGGCGGCGCCCGCGGTCAAAAAGGCGACCAGGCAGAAAATCAGGCGGTTCACCGTCTCGACCTCCGCTCCCTCCGGCGGAAGAAAGCCAGGAGCACGGACTCGTAGGGCCGGTCGGTGGAGAGCCTGACGTAATCGACGGAGCTTTCCCGGAAATCGGCCAAAACCGCCTCCTCCTCTTCCCGGGCCAGGCGCCGGTACTCGTCGCGGGAAGCGCGGTCGAGCGTGTCGACCGTGACCTCCTCGCCGGTTTCGGCGTCACGGAGCGAGAGCAGACCCACCGCGGGGAGTTCTTCCTCCCGGGGGTCCCTGATCATCATCGCCACCAGGTCGTGGCGGCGGGCGGCGACCCGAAGCGCCTGCCGGTAGCCCGAAGCCTTGAAATCCGAAATCAAGAACGAGACGGTCTGGCGGCGGGTGACCCGGTTGAGATAATCCAGGGCCAGGGCGATATCGGTGCCCGTCCCCCGGGGCCGGAAATAGAGGACCTCGCGGATGACCCGCAGGACGTGCCGGCTCCCTTTGGCGGGGGGCACGAACTTCTCCACCCGGTCGGTGAAAACGATCAGACCGACGCGGTCCTTGTTCTTGATGGCGGAGAAAGCCAGGACGGCGCAGACCTCCGCGGCCAGCTCGCTTTTGAACCGGCTCCGGGTCCCGAACCGGCTGGAACCGCTGGCGTCGACCAGGAGCATCACCGTCAGTTCCCGCTCCTCCACGAACTTTTTCACGAAGGGCCGGCCCATCCGGGCGGTGACGTTCCAATCGATGTCCCGTTCCTGATCTCCCGGCTGATACTCCCGAACCTCGTCGAACTCCATCCCCCGGCCCTTGAAGACCGAGTGGTACTCGCCGGCGAAGACGTCGCTGACCAGCCTTCCGGTGGTGATCTGTATCCTGCGGATCTTCTTGAATATCTCTTTCGGGATCATGGCCCTTCCCCGCGGTTATCCCGCGCGTTCCTCCCGGTCCCGGGCGGACGGCGGCGGGCGCGTCAGGGAACCTCGATATGGTCGAACACCTTCCTGATCACGTCCTCCGATGCCAGCTCCTCGGCTTCGGCTTCGTAGGTGACGATCACGCGGTGGCGGAGCACGTCCATGCCCACGGTCTTGACGTCCTGGGGGGTGACGTATCCCCTCCCCTGGATAAAGGCGTGCGCCCGCGCCGCCACGGTGAGAGCGATGGTGGCCCGGGGAGAAGCCCCGTAGCGGATATAGTCCCCGATATCCAGACCGTAGTCGGAGGGCGCTCGGGTTGCGAAAACGATGTCGAGAATGTAGGACTTGACCTTGTCGTCGACATAAATCCGGTCGAGAACCCTGCGGGCCGCCAGAACCGTCTCCGGCTCCACCACCGCCGCGACGGAGAGTTCGTAATCGGTGACGGCCATCCTCTCCATGATCTCCCGTTCCTCCTTCTTGTCGGGATAGGAGATCACCAGCTTGAACATGAACCGGTCGACCTGGGCTTCGGGGAGGGGATAGGTGCCTTCCTGTTCGATCGGGTTCTGCGTGGCCAGGACCATGAAAGGCTCCGCCAGGGGGAAGGTCTCGACCCCGATGGTCACCTGCCGCTCCTGCATGGCCTCCAGGAGCGCGGACTGGACCTTGGCCGGAGCCCGGTTGATTTCGTCGGCCAGGATCAGGTTGGAGAAGATAGGGCCCTTGCGGGTGGAGAACTCCCCGGATTTGGGGCTGTAGATCCTGGTCCCGATCAGGTCGGCGGGCAGGAGATCGGGGGTGAACTGGATTCTCTGGAACGAGGTGTCGATGGCCCGGGCCAATACCTGTACCGAGAGACTTTTGGCCAGGCCGGGGACGCCTTCGATGAGGATATGGCCGTTGGCGAGGAGCCCGATGAGAAGGCGGTCTATCAGATACTGCTGCCCGACGATGACCTTTCCCATCTCCGACCTGAGGGGAGCGATGAAACTGCTGGCTTCCCGCACCTGCTCGTTGATTTCCTGAATTTCCGGATTCATGGGACACCTCCATCTCCGCGTGGTCGCGGCTAGAATTTACATCCTCAATTTTTGACTGACAACGCCGGGAATCGTTCAACCGGAGGGGGAAAAAGTCGAATTTTCCGCGACGAAGCGCTTCAGCCGCTTTTCGACTTCATCCCCGGTCATGCCGTCGGGAAGAAAACCTCCGAAACGGGCCGCGCTCAGGACGGCCAGGATCGAACCCGCTTCGGCTTCCTGCTCCGGGGTCATGCCCGAGGCGGCGAACCGGGGCCGGCCGGGTTCGCCGGAAACGATCCGGGCGGAAAACCTCCGCCGGAGAAACTCCTCCAGGACGCCCTCCAGTTCCCGGTACCATCCGTCCGCGTCGCCCCGGCGCCGGAGGCTGCCGGCGGCGGCGAGCTTCTCCAGCGCGGCGGCGGCGGCTTCGTGAGTCAGTTCGTCGGCGAAATGCCGCGCCTCCGCCCGGAACCTGCGCACCCGGGCCCGGGCGTAGACGACCGCCGCCAGCACCGCCAGGCCTCCCAGGAGCGTGCCCGCGGCCAGGGTCGGCCAGGCCGGGCCGTCGGAGCGGACCTGGAACCGGCGGCCGCCGACCGAGAGGGAAAGGCGTTCGTTCGATCCCGGAACCTCGTAGTCGACGGCGAGAGCCCCGATCCGCCCGGGGCCGGGCGCGAGGGCGCGGAAACGGTATTCCAGGCCGGAGCGCAGTTCGCCCTCCGTCTGTCGGCGGAAGTAACGCATTCCCAGAAACCGGGCGTTGACGCTCTCCGGTGGAGCGTCCGGGGCGGCGAGGGCCGCGCCGGGAACCCCGGGGACGGCCCAGACCGAATAGGAGAACTCCTCCCCGGCGGAAGGGAGCGGGGGCCGCAGATCGGACTCCAGGCGCGGGTCGGTCGCCGCCCCCGCCGACGCCGCCAGAAGCGCCAGGCACGCCGCGGCTGCCCGGGGAGGGATCAAAATCAACGGGCCTCCCGGTCCGGGGCGGGCGCGGCCAACCGCACCCTGAAGGCGACGGGCGCTTCTCCGCGGACGACCTGCCCGGACACCTCCTCCCCGACGCGGGAGCAGATGAGTTCCTTCTTCAACTCCAGGGAGGTGGAGACCGGACGGCCCTGAAAAGAGACGAGGCGGTCGCCGGGGCGCAGTCCGGCTCGGCCGGCCGGGCTGCCTTCGATCACGTCGGCGATTTCGACCCCGGCGGGACCGTCGATCAGCCTGATTCCCAACCAGCCCCTTCCCTCCCGCGGTCCCTGGCGGATCCGCTCCAGCACTTCCCGGGCCAGGTTGATGGGGATGGCGAAACCGATCCCCTGCGCCTGGCTCGTCCGCAGGAACGATTCCGGCGACGCCCCCGGGAGGGAGTCGTGGTACCGGCGCAGGAAGGGCCAGTCCAGCTCCATCTCCCGGTATCCGGCCAGGGTGGCCGTCACCACCCCCACCGCTTTTCCCCCGCTGTCGAGAAGGGGTCCGCCGCTGTCCCCGGGGTTGACCGGGGCGGTCACCTGGATCAGTTCCTCGTACAGGGCCGTCCCCAGCCCGCTGCGCTTGAGGCCGCTGACGATTCCCCAGGCGGGGCTGCCGGTCAGCCCGAAGGGGTTGCCTACGGTCAGGGCCCAGCACCCGGGACGGAGGCGGTCGGAATCGCCCAGTTCCAGACAGGGGTACGGGCCCGGCCCGTCGACCGCCAGCAGGGCGATGTTGAAGTCCCGGTCCCCCCCCACGACCCGCGCCGGCAGAACCGTCCCTTCCCCGGTGACGACCTCGACGTCGCGGGCCCCCCTGATCACGTCTTCCGTGGTCAGGATCTCCCCCGCGGGGTCGATGAAGAACCCGGTCCCGGTGCTGCGCTTGGGCGCGGCCAGACGGCTTTGCAGCACCTCCTTGACCCAGGAGGGCATCTCTTCCTCCGGGATCAGGGCGAAGGGGTGACAGGGGATGGGCTCCGTCCTGACGCTGACGACCGCGGGCGCCGCCCGGTCGACGATCTCGGAGATTTCCCGTTCCAACGACTGCAGGACCGGTCCGGCCCCGGCCGGACCGGCGCAGCCGAGCGCGGCGGCGGTCAAGAGGATCGTTCGTTTCATCTTCTTTCTCCAGGTGTTCTCACCAGTATTCGGCGCCCGCGCCGCTGGTCGCCCGGGCCAGAACGAAATTCCCCGCCGGTTCCGAAGCCGGGAGGGCGAGGACGTAATCACGTTCCAGCTCCGCGCTGCCGTCGCCGTCGGGGCGGGCGATGACGTACGCCGCCGGGATCTCGCTGGCGGGAGCGCCGGGGAAGGAGCCGATCCCCGCTCCCGGGGAAAAGTAATAGACCATGACCGCCAGCAGCAGCGAGGCCGCGGCCAGGGCGACCACCGGCCTCCGCACCGGGGCGAAGCGGGGGCGCTCGACGGCCGTCCCCCGGGGCAGTCTTTCCCGGAGACGGGGCCAGAGCGAAACGAAGTACCCCTCCGGCGGCAGCGGGGGCCGGGATCGGGCCAGGAGCCCGCGGACCCGTTCGGCGGCCCCCGCCTCCCGGGCGCACTCCGGGCAGCCCGAAAGATGGGTTCCGACGGACTCGGCCGACGACGGGGAGAGGTCTCCGTCCAGGTACGGTTCGATCATCCTGCGGCAGGCGCGGCATCTCATCGTTCGATTTACTCCAATGTTCCTTTCAACTGTTCGCGCAGATACCGGTGGGCGTAATGGAGGCGGGAACGGGCCGTGCCCGGGGATATGCCCAGGACGCGCGCGACTTCCTTGAGCTTCATCCCCTCGATGTCATGCATGACCACCACCGCCCGGTGTTTTCCCGTCAGCGAATTCAAGGCCGCCTGCAGGGTCCGGTCCAGCTCCTGGCGGGCGTAGGCCCGGTCGGGGGCGTCCACCTTCAGGCTTCCGGACAGGTAGGGGCTCTCCCCCGGCTCCGCCAGCTCCGTCCTCAGTTCCTCGTGGCGGTGGCGCGCCCACTGCTTCCTCCTGGTCAGGATCGTGTTCACTCCGATCCGGTAGATCCAGGTGTAGAACCTGGACCTGAATTTGAACCGCCCGATTGCCTGGTAGGCCTTGATGAATATTTCCTGCACCAGGTCGTCGGCATCGGCGTGGTTCCCGATCATTCCATAGGCCAGAGAATAGATCCGGCGCTGGTAACGCCGCACCAATTCCCCGAACGCCGTATCGTCGCCGCCCTGCGCGCGGCGGACAAGTTCGGACTCTTCCTCGTCTAATATCTTAGACTCCGGAGAGTTAGGTTCGTTCAATTCCTTGTCCAATTCGCCGTCCACGCTTGCTCCGCCCGCCGGCTCCCCGCCGCCGACTGCCGGGCGGGGAGAGGCCCCGGGCCCCCCGTTCCGGCTCGATGGTACCACATCGCCTCCGGCCGGGATACGGCGTCGGAACGGGAAGGGCGAGGTCGGCCGCGGCGAAAATAAATGTTTTTCGGCCTTGCCATGATCTCGAAAAGGCGTATAGTCGCTTACAAGCGAGCACGAATATGAAGATCGACACCCGCAGCTATTACTTTTATTACCTGTTTACCTGGCCCGGCGCCGGGGCGGGAGTTGGTATGTAACCATCCGGTGCAATCAAGCACTGAGACCCGCCCGAAAAGGCGGGTTTTTTTTTGGCCCGCCGGAGGCCCGGGGAAGCTCCCCGGAAAGCGAGGAAGGAGAACAAGGGAATGCGAACGGCTATTCAAGGCATCGAGGGCTCGTACCACGACCTGGCGGCCCGGAAGATATTCGGAGAAGAAGCGGAGATCCTTCCCTGCGAGACGTTCGGGGACGTCTTCCGGGCGGTCCAGGAGGGCGGGGCCGAGCGCGGCGTGGTCGCCATCGAGAACACCGTGGCCGGGAGCCTCCTGCCCAACTACACCCGGCTGCGGGAGTCGGGGCTGGCCATCCGGGGCGAGGTCTACCTCCAGATCCGCCACTGCCTGATCGCCCTTCCGGGCGAATCCCTGGAAACGGTCCGGGAAGTGCGCTCCCACCCCATGGCCCTGGCCCAGTGCCGCTCGTTTCTGGACGAGCGGCCCGACTGGAGGCTGGTCGAAACTTCGGACACCGCTTCCAGCGTGCGCTTCATCCACGACCGGCGGCTCCAGGGAGTCGCGGCCATCGCCAGCCGCCACGCCGCCCAGCGCTACGGGATGGAGATCGTCCGCACCGGGATCGAAACCCACCATGAAAACTACACCCGGTTTCTGGTCGTCGCTTCCGGCTCGACCCCGGAACCGGAAGACGCGAACAAGGCCTCCCTCTGCTTCACCCTTCCCCACCGGCAGGGCAGTCTCTCCCAGGCGCTTTCCATCATCGCTTTTTACGGATTCAATCTTTCCAAGATCCAATCGCTGCCGATCGTGGGGCTCCCGTGGCAGTATCTTTTCTACATCGACGTCGAATACGACGACCGGCCTCTTTTCGGGCAGGGGCTCGACGCCCTCCGTCCCCTGACCCGGACTTTGAAGATACTGGGGATGTATCCCCGGTCGGAGAAAATCATCGAATCCGAACCAGAGGAATGAGCTGATGAAGGTGGGAGTAATCGGACTGGGTTTGATCGGGGGGTCGATGTCCATCGACCTGAAAAAGCGGGGGTTCGCCGAAACCGTTCTCGGCTACGACATCGATCCCCTCCATGCCGGGGTCGCCGAGAAAATCGGGATCGTCGACCGGGCGGTCGATCTGGAGACCCTGGCGGCGAAGGCGGACCTGATCGTGGTCGCGGTTCCCGTCGACGCCGCCGTGGAGATGCTCCCGGCGCTCCTGGACAAAATCGAGAAACAGGTCGTCACCGACGTCTGCTCCACCAAGTCCAGCATCATGAACGCCGTCCGCGACCACCCGCGCCGGAGCCGGTTCGTGAGCGGCCACCCCATGGCCGGCACCGAGAATTCGGGCCCCTGGGCGGCCCTCTCCGGCCTCTTCGACGGCCGGGTGGCCATCATCTGCGACCCCCGCGGAAGCGACCCCGACGCCGTAGCCGCGGTGGAGGCCCTCTACCGGGCCCTGTTCATGCGTACGATCCGGATGGAGTCCCGCACTCACGACGAACACGCCGCCTACGTTTCGCACATCTCCCACATCAGCTCCTACGCCCTCGCCCTGACGGTCCTGGACAAGGAACGCGACGAGCAGACCATCTTCAACCTGGCCAGCGGCGGTTTTTCCAGCACCGCCCGCCTGGCCATGAGTTCGGCGGCGATGTGGACCCCGATTTTTCTGCACAACTCCGAGAACATCCTGGCCGTGCTCGACGTTTACATCGAAAAGATCATGCAGTTCAAACGCTGTATCGAAGCCAAGCAGGGGAAGGCGATCGGGCGCATGATCAAGGAAGCCAACAGCATCCGCCGGATTCTCGGCTCCGCCTCGCCCGGAACCGTCAATCCGGCGCCCCTGCCCACCACGGAGAACAACGGATCATGAAACCGATGTCGTTCACGCCCATCGAGGAATGGAACATCCCCCGCCTGGCCGGGCCCCTCATCATCTCCGGCCCCTGCAGCGCGGAAAGCGAAGATCAGATGCTGGAAACGGCCCGGGGCATCGCCGGCCTGGGAGTCCACGTCTTCCGCGCCGGGATCTGGAAACCCCGGACCCGCCCGGGGTCCTTCGAGGGAGTGGGCTCGGTGGGGCTGAACTGGCTGCGCAGGGTCAGGCAGGAGACGGGCCTCCTGACCGCGACCGAGGTCGCCAACGTCAAACACGTCTACGAAGCCCTGAGGGCCGGGGTGGACATCATCTGGGTGGGCGCCCGGACCTCGGTCAACCCCTTCGCCATCCAGGAGATCGCCGACGCCCTGCGCGGAGTGGATATACCGGTCCTGGTCAAGAACCCGGTCAACCCGGACCTGGACCTGTGGATGGGCGCGATCGAGCGGTTTCACGAGGCCGGGATCCGGAAACTGGCCGCCCTGCACCGCGGGTTCTGCGGACTGGAGCAGTCGCCCCTGCGCAACGAACCGTACTGGCACCTGGTCATCGAACTGAGGCGGCGGATCCCCCGCATTCCCCTCATCTGCGATCCCAGCCATATCGCCGGGCGCCGGGATATGATCCCGGAACTGGCGCAGCACGCCATGCGCCTCGACTACCAGGGGCTGATGGTGGAGTCCCACCGCCGACCGGAGGAAGCCCTGAGCGACGCCAAGCAGCAGCTCACGTTCGACGAATTGAAAAGCCTCCTGGGCTCCCTGGTCGTTCTCCACAGCGACATCGAGGACCGGGACGTGAAATTGAAGATCCAGGAACTGCGGTCCGAGATCGACCAGCTCGACCTCGCCCTGATCCGGAACCTGGGCAAACGCATGGCGGTCGCGCGCCGGATCGGCGCCCTCAAGAAAGAGCACAGCATCGCCCTCTTCCAGAGCGAGCGTTGGAGCGAGATCGTCGACCGTTCCCACGAACGGGCCCGGCGCGAACAGCTGGACGAAGGTTTCATCGACGACATCTTCCAGACCATCCACCAGGAATCCATCCGCGAACAGGAACGCTCATGAACGCCTTCTCTTCCGAAAACGAAACCGTCGTCCAAGGCTCGCGGGGGGAAAGCCCGGTGCGGGTGGGGCCGGCGATGGAGTGGGTCGGGGAACGGCTCCGGGGCCGGGCGGTCTGGGTCGTGACCGATCCGGAAGTCGACGCGCTGTACGGGGGAGTATGGGGGGAGACGCCCCGGCTGACCGTGGGCCGGGGGGAGACGGCCAAGACCATGGCCACCGTGGAGAACCTCTGCCGGGAACTGGTCGCGGCCGGCGCCGACCGGGACGCCTTCCTGGTCGGGTTCGGGGGAGGGGTGGTCTGCGACATCACCGGTTTCGCCGCCGCCGTCTATATGCGCGGCATCGGGTTCGGGTTCTGCCCCACCACCCTTCTGGCCCAGGTCGACGCCAGCGTCGGCGGCAAGAACGGGGTCAACCTCGACGGCTACAAGAACCTGATCGGCACCTTTACCCAGCCCGCCTGGGTAGCCTGCGATCCGGCCTGGCTGGCCACCCTCCCGGAAACGGAGTGGCGCTGCGGACTGGCCGAAATCGTCAAGCACATCCTCGTCGCCGACGGGGAGAAACTCGAACCGTTCCGGCAGGGGCTGGAACGGCTGCGGCGGCGCGACCCCGGAGAAACCGCCTACTGGGTCAAACACTCCATCCGGATCAAGGCCGGGGTCGTCAACCGGGACGAACGCGAAGCGGGGGAGCGGCGCATCCTCAACTTCGGCCACACCTTCGCCCATGCCATTGAAAAGCTGTACCGCTACCCCCACGGCGAGGCGGTGGCGGCGGGCATGGTCCTGGCCGCCCGGTTTTCGCAAGCCCTGGGCCTGCTCCCGGAGGAGGAGACGGAGCGGATCCGCTCCCTGTTGGCCGAGGCGGGCCTCCCCGACGGAAGCGGGGTCGACCCCCGGAGCCTGGCGGAGGCCATCCGGGCCGACAAGAAACGCGCCGGCGACGGCGTCCGGCTGGTCCTGCTCGAGACCCCCGGGCGCCCCACGGTCCGCGCCACCTCCTTTGCCGAACTCGAATCCGTCCTCGGGGGGCTGGACCGATGATCTGCGTCTGCCTGCGGGGGAGTTCGTTCGCCGAATGCCGGGGCGCAGCCCTCGAAGCGGGCATGGCCGAGGTCCGGCTCGACCTGCTGGAGATGCCCCCGGAGGAGCGCCTGGCCCTTTTCGGCCTGGGGGTGCCCACGGTCGCCACCTGCCGGAAAGGCAAGCTGGGCGCGCGGGAACGGCGCGGGCTGCTGGAACAGGCCCTGCGGGCGGGAGCGACCTGGGTGGACGTCGACCGCGGCGAACTCGACGCGCCGATGCGCCGGCTGCTCGACCGTAACCGGGCCTGGGACAAGCTCATTCTCTCCTACCACAACTTCCGGGAGACTCCTCCCGTCCCGGTCCTGCTCGAGATCGGGGCTTCCCTGATCGCCGCCGGGGGCAAGATCGCCAAGATCGCCTGCCTGGCCTCGGACCCGGGAGACGCGGCCAGGATCATGGGCCTCTACGACCGCATCCGTCCCCTGATCGCGCTGGGGATGGGTCCCGCGGGCGTCGTCACCCGCGTGGCGGCCGTGAGCCTGGGAGCGCCGTTCACCTACGCCGCCATGGACGGCGGGGAACCGACCGCCCCGGGGCAGCTGACGGTAAGCGAACTCCGCGGGCTCCGCGCCGTCCTGGAGGGGAGCCGGTGAAGACGGCGGAAAGCTTCGTCGCCGTGGGCGTAACCGGAAAGCCGGTGCTGCACAGTCTCAGCCCGGTCCTGATGAAAGCGGCCCTGGCCGGCGCGGGCCTGGACGGGGCCGCCGTCCGCCTCGCCGCCGACAGCGCCGGGGAAGCGCTGGCCCTGGCCGGAGCCTTGGGGTTGACCGGCTTCAACGTCACCGCCCCTTTCAAGGAAGCGATGGCGGCGGCCGGGCCGACGCTGGACGGGGCCGCCCGCGCCGTTGGATCCGTCAATACCGTCTACCGCCGCCGGGGGCGCTGGCGCGCCACCACCACCGACCCGGGGGGGGTGGCGGGAGCGCTGGCGGCGGCGGGCGTTTCCCTGCGGGACGCGAAAGCGGCCGTGGCCGGCGCCGGCGGAGCCGCCCGGGCAGCGGCCTACGCCCTCTCCCGGGCCGGGGCGGCGGTGACCGCGGTCAACCGCACCGACGGCCGGGCGCGGGAGCTGGCCGGGGCTCTGGGAGTCGACTGGGCCCCCTGGAAAGACCGGGAACGGGTGTTGGCGGACGCTGACGTCGTCGTGTATGCCGTTCCCGCTTCCGCGCCCGTCGACCTGTCCCGGGTCTGGAGGCCGGGCCAGGTCCTCCTCGACGCCAACTACCCGGCCTCGGCGGCGGCCCTGAAGGCCCGGAACGCCGGAGTCCGGGTCCTGGACGGGGAGGCGTGGCTCGTGCACCAGGGGGTTCCGGCCTACGAGATCTTCACCGCGAAACCGTGCCCCCCCTCCCTCCTGGAACGGGCGCTGAAACGGGCGGCGCGTCCGGGACCGGAGCGCCCGATCTGCCTGGTCGGTTTCATGGGGGCGGGCAAAAGCACCGCGGGGAAGATCCTGGCCCGGAAGCTGGGGCGCCCCTTCCTCGACCTGGACGAGGAGATCGAGCGCGGGCGGGGGCGCTCCATCCCCCGTATTTTCGCCGAGGAGGGCGAGCGCGTCTTCCGGGACCTGGAGACGGCGGCGCTGCGGACGGCACTGGAGGGAGGGGCCCGGGTCCTGGCCTGCGGGGGGGGCGTCGTGCTCCGGAAAGAAAACCGGACCCTGCTCGGAGACCGGGCCCTGACCGTCTGGCTGTTCGCCGACGCCGGCAGCGTCGAGGCGCGGACCGCGGGCGGCGGGCGGCCCCTCCTGGAGGGAGGCGGCGGCCCCGGCCGCATCGCCGCCCTCATGACCGAGCGCCGCGCCGACTACCTGCGCAGCGCCGACCTGGTCCTGGACACGGGAACGAGGACGCCCGAAGAAGTCGCGGAGAAAATTCATGAAGAAACGCGTTTGGCCCTCGGAACTTAAGGGAACGGTCGAGGCCCCGGCCTCGAAGAGCGCGGCGCAGCGATGGATCGCCGCCGCGCTCCTGGCGCCGGGGACCAGCCGCTTGAGCATCAGCCGCCCCGGCGCCGACGTGGCCGCGGCCCTGGCGGCCGCCCGCGGCCTGGGGGCCGACGTCGCGGAACCCGCTCCGGGGGTCGTCGAGATCCGGGGGGGGCTGAAAGCCGCCCCGGCCGAGATCGACTGCGGGGAGGCCGGCTTGAGCGCGCGCGCCTTCGCCTTCATCGCGGCCCTGCTCCCGGGACCGGTCACGCTCCGGGGCCGGGGGAGCCTCAACGCCCGGAGTATGAAGATGGTGATCGACCCCTTGCGGGCACTGGGGGTCGTCGTGGAATCGAACCGGGGGCGCCTTCCCCTGACGATCAAGGGTCCCCTCCGGGGGGGGGACGTCACCGTGGAAGGGGGAGCCAGCTCCCAGGGGATCACCGGGCTTCTCCTCGCCCTGCCCTGCACTCCCCGGGGGGGCACGATCACCGTCGCCGGCGCGGCCAGCCGCCCCTACCTGGAAATGACGATCGAGGTCATGCGCGCCGCCGGCATCGTTCTCGAACGCGACGGCTACCGGAGGTTTTCGATCCCGGGAGGCCAGGCCTACCGTCCCCGCTCGATCGCGGTCGAGGGCGACTGGAGCGCGGCCGCGGCCCTGCTGGCGGCGGGGGCCGTCGCCGGCGACGTCGAGGTGACCGGCCTCGATCCCCGTTCGACCCAAGCCGACCGCCGGATCGCGGACGTCCTGGAACTGGCGGGGGCCGACGTCCGGATCGGGGGCGGGGCGGTGGGGAGCGGGCGACGGCCCCTCCGGGCCTTCGCCTTCGACGCCTCCGACTGCCCCGACCTCTTCCCGCCCCTGACCGCGGTGGCGGCCGCCGCCGACGGGACCAGCCGAATCGCCGGGGTCCGCCGACTCCGGGACAAGGAGAGCGACCGGGCCCGGGCCCTGGAAGACCTGGGCCGGAGCTTGGGGTTCTCGGTCCGGGCCGAGGAGGACGAGCTCCTGGTCGAAGGCGGCCCGGTGAGGGCGGGCCGGGCGGCGTCGTGGAACGACCACCGGATCGCGATGACCGCGGCCGTCCTCGGCTGCGTCGCCGGGGGCCCGGTCGAGATCGAAGACGCGGAATGCGTGGCAAAATCCTACCCGACCTTCTATGATGACCTAGCGCGCCTGGGTGCGCGTATCGAGGAGGTTTGAGATGAACACCCTGGGCCGCATCTTCCGGGTTTCGCTTTTCGGGGAATCCCACGGCTCCTGCGTGGGGGCCCTGATCGACGGCTGCCCTCCGGGATTGGAGCCGGACCCGGCGGCGCTGGAAGCCGAACTGGCGCGGCGGCGACCCGGGCGCCCGGGAACGACCGGACGCCGCGAGCCCGACGTCCCCCGCTTTCTCAGCGGCATCAGGGACGGGCGCACGACCGGGGCGCCGCTGGCCGTCGTCATCGAAAACCGGGACGCGCGCCCGGGCGATTACGACTTGTTCGAGGCGGTCCCCCGCCCCGGACACGCCGATTACACCGCCCGGGTCAAATACCGGGGCTTCCACGATCCCCGCGGGGGCGGGTACTTCTCCGGCAGGCTGACGGCGGCGCTGGTGGCGGCCGGGCACTTCGCCCGCCTGGCGATCCGCCCGATCGAGGCGGCCGCCGAACTGACCGCCGCCGGGGGCTCGGCGGAGATCGGGAAAGCGGTGGCGGAAGCGATGGCCGACGGAGACTCGGTGGGGGGGGAAGTGGTCTGTCGGGTCGCCTCCGTTCCCGCGGGCCTGGGAAGCCCCTGGTTCGGGAGCCTGGAGTCGCGCCTGGCCCAGGCCCTCTTCGCCATGCCCGGGGTCAGGGGCGTCGCCTTCGGCGACGGCTTCGCCGCCGCGGCCATGCGGGGGAGCGAACACAACGACCCCTACCTCGACGCGCGGGGGCGCACCGCCTCCAACCACGCCGGCGGCATCAACGGGGGAATCAGCAACGGAAACGACCTGGTGATCAGGGTCGCGGTCAAACCCACCTCCAGCATCGCCCGGGCTCAGGAGACTTTCGACTTCGAAGCCGGGAAGATGACTTCCCTGGAAACCGCCGGGCGCCACGACGCCTGTTTCGCCCTGCGCACCCCGGTCATCGTCGAGGCCCTGACCGCTATCGTCCTGGCCGACGAGGTGCTCCTGGCCGGAAAGGAACGAGCCTGACGGGGGGCTTCCCTTCCCCGGAAAAGACGTTGCCCGATACCGTCGGAGTCCCGGCGGGAGTATACCGATAAACCCTGAACGGGAGGATCGAACCATGAAAAGGGCTCTGTTGGTTGTGACCTGCGCCTTCCTGCTGAGCGGCGCCGCGCGGGCGGACGAGGAGAGCGCGGGGAACGGACGCCGCTCCAGCCGCAGCCAATCGACCCCGGAGGAAACGGCGCAGAAGGAGACCGACTCCATGAAGGCGGCCCTGGGTCTGACCGAGCGCCAGGTCCCCCGGGTCTACGAGATCAACCTCGACTACGCCACCAAGACCATGGAGGCCCGGAAAGCGGGGCTGAGCCACGACAACCTGCGCCGCCGCCTCACCGCCGCCCGGGAGCAGCGGGACCGGAACCTGAAACTGGTCCTGACCGGGGCCCAGTACAAGCTCTACACGGGAGAGGGCAAGAAGAAACGGCACCACGGCGGCGGAGGGGACGGCGATGGAGGAGGAGATGGCGGAGGGGACGGCGGCGGCGACTGAGCGCCGAGCCTTTTCCGGCCCCTTTTTCGTACGGCGGTCCCGGGGTCAGTCCCCCAGCATCGAATCCGTGCCTTCGTAGGCCAGTTCTTCCCGCTGGAGAGCTTTCTCCGCCGCCTCCACTCCCCGCTTCTTCTTCTTCCCCTTCTCCCCGAAGATCTTGACGATGCCGGCATAAACGGCCAGGGGGATGATCAGGGCGTAGAGAAAGTACTGGAAGGCGGAGAGGGTGAAAAACTGCTCGGGGTTGAAGCGGTTGAGGTTCCAGAGGATGATCACCGCCGAGGCGTAGTCGACGATGAAGTTGGCGTGGGGGTTGGAAGCCTTGAAGAGGGAGAGCCCGTTGCAGCGCTCCTTGACCAGCGGCCAGATCAGGCTGCCCCCCATGTGCCCGGTCAGGTCCTCGGTCAGGTGCACGGAGAAGCCGAGGAAGGCGATCAGCCCGTAGAGCCAGCCCAGGTTCCAGCCGGCGATGAGCGAGGCGACGAGCCAGACCGGGATCGAGAGCAGGAGCCCGAGCACGTAGCTGTGGCTCCAGGTCCGGTGCCAGGGCAGGAACTCGACTTCGACCTCGTTGTCGCCGCGGCGGATGAAGCCGAACTGGGGGCCGCTCATGATATCGACCACCGAGGGCCGGCCGTGGGACTCGCGGATCTTCCCCCGGCGGAGGCGGTAGCGCCCGATCCGTTTTTCCTCGGGGGGCTCGGAGCCGAGGATCGGCACCTGGGAGGTGGTGACCGCTTCGTTGATGACGATCACCACCTCGTTCTTTTCCCCGTCGAACTTGATCACGTACTGCCGCCAGAGGTCGGCGCCCAGGCGCATCGGGTACATCTGGGCCTTGACGTAGCGGCCGGTTTCGGCGGCCTCGTCCATGGCCTTCCCCAGCATCTCCGCCATCCGGGCGGGGTCGGGGTCCATGGGATCGGGGTCGATGTCGTAGTCGGCCTTGGAGAAGAACTGCCCCATCTTGAAGTCCATGGTGTCGGGCATGATTCCGAAAAGCCCCCCCAGGACCAGGATGAAGGAGGAGCCGGCGTCCCGGTGGGCCATCTTGACGGCGGGGAGAAAGAAGGAAGCCACCGCCGCCCCGCTCATGAAATGCGTCAAACCTTTCATACGTTCGCTATCTCCGTGGTACCGGCGTCATCAGGACAACCCCAGAAAACCCGCGATGGCCGTGCCGTAGCCGGCCATGTTCAGGCAGATGGGGACGATAATCACGGCCATGCAGTTGGAGCGCCGGCAGTGGTAGAAGATGGGGATCAGGCCCAGGCAGGTGCTGACGGCCATGATGGCGATGGTGGAGAAACCGCTGAGGAGGGTCTCGCCGTCGATCCGGCCCATGACCATCGCCGGCATGAAGAAGACCATGAGGACGACCACGACCAGGGCCGCGTAGGATATCTTCTGGTAGGGGACCCGGGTGATGAGCTTGATCACCCACCTGGAGTTGAAGGAGAGCAGCAGGTAGGAGATGCACCCCGCCACCAGGATCACGCCGAGCATGAAAACGTACTCCTGGAGAATCTGCGGCTTGTAGAAGGGGCTGAGGTTGATGGCCATCCCCCCCCGCCGCAGGCCGCCCCCGTCGAGGAAGTAGGCGGCGGGGACGAAGTAGAGAAGAAACTGGCCGGTGTAATAGACGACCTTGGAAACCCCCTGGCTCATGACGAAGATCCGGTCGTCCCGCTGGGCGGTGGCGTGCCCGGCGATCAACCCCCCGATCCCGCCGGTGACGCCGGGCAGGTAGGCGGCCATCAGCCCCCCGATCCAGCCGGGGAGGCAGCCCTTGCCCAGGATCTTGAAGTCGATGTCGATGTCCCGGCTGATGTGCTGGGGGGGGATCTCCTGCCGGCTGAGGATGGCCGAGATCAGCGAAGAGACCGCGAACATCCCCACGAAGACCGGGAGCAGCGCCTGGAAGCTCATCTGCACCGGGACCATGGTCTTGTTGAAGATGATGAAACCAAGGAAGGAGGAGAGGGCGAAGGTGGCGATGCCGGCGAAGAGGTTGGCCCAGGCCCCCTTGAACTTCTGCCACCAGGTGTCGCCCTTGCCCGTCCCCTTGGGCCACTCGCTCATGAGCATGTAGACGATGATCAGGCCCAGGATCCAGTGCATGTGCGGGCCGATCACCTTGTGGATCTTGGGGAGGGCGAAGAAGAAAAAGGGAGTGAAGACCACCAGGAAACCGATCCCCAGCAGGCCCCCGACGCCGGTAAGCATGGCCGCCTCGTACCCCTTCCCCTGGAGCATGTACTTGGCCCCGGGGAGGACCACGAAGACGGCCGACTCGTCGGGGGCTCCCAGGAACATGGAGGGCACGGTGTTCATGATCCCGAACGAGACCACCATCCCCATGAAGAAGACGAAGAGCGCCATCGGTTCCCCCAGGGGAAAGAGCCCGGAGTAGTGCATCCAGGCGGCGATGATCACCCCGGAAAAATTGAGGAAATGGATGGACGGCACCACGAAGAGGAAGCACCCCAACACGGTTCCGGCCAGGGCGTAGATAAGGAGGGTGAGTAAGTGCATCGTTTCCCTCCTAGCGCAGTATGGTTATCCCCTCGGCGCTGAGGGGCTGGATTTGCGGCTGGTTCCGGTACTCCCCGACCTTGCCCCTGATCCTGACCTTGGTCCCGGAGGACTTGAGCAGTCCGTTGTCCTTGATCTGGTCGAAGATGCCGGCGAAGAGGGGGACGCTGATGGTCCCGGTCCCGTCCGAAACCGTGAGGGCCCCTCCCCCGTTCTTGAAGGCCCTGAACCCGGCGGTCGTCCCCTCGATCTCGACCACGTCGTTGAGCTGGTCGAGGGTGACCCCCTTGATGGCCAGACGGGGGATTTCGACCGAGACGCCCTCCACGGCGACGATGTCGGCCGCGTCGCCGGGAACGATCATGAGGTCGTTCTTGTCCACGACCAGGACTCCGGTGACGCGCACCCCCTCCCCGACCTTGAGGTCGGGGATCCCCTCCCCCAGGTTGTCCTCGTCCAGGGCCACCACGATGTCGGCGGCCCCGTCGGTGATGGTGACCTTCCCGTAGCGGGGCGGGTACTTGACCGCCCCCTCGACCGCCACCCGGCGGTTGACCAGGCTCTCCCGCAGCTGCGAAACCGCGGTGCTCTGGGCTTCTTCCGCCTCCAGGATCGCCAGGCGATGGGGCAGGTTCAGCCCCAGGGATTTCCCGTATTTGGCGTCGATCTGGATCTGGCCCACGGTCCGGACCTTGTCCCCGACCCGGGGGAGGTTGCCCAGTTTTTGGAACTCGGGAAGGCCCTTGTAGCTCATGGCCCCGATCGTCCCCGACCCGTCGGCGATGCGGAGCATGATCATCCCCCGGTCGGCGTACAGCTTGCGGCTGACGACGACGCCCTCGACGGTGACGATGGCGTTGTTGAAGGTCTCCCCGATCTCCCCGATCTGGACCTCGGCCGGCTCCATCCGGGAGGCGGCGTACCACATGACCGCCAGGCCGAGCAGGGTCCCGAAGACGGCGATCCGTTTCCAGAGGATCAGCGACATCCGTTTCTTCAGCTCCGCCCCGCAGTAGGGGCACTTTTCGTAGGCTCCCACGAAGCGGCCGCAGCTGGGGCAGAGGGTCTCCTCCGGGTAGTCCCGCAGCCCCACTTCCCGGGACGTGTCCGCCTGGTCGATGGGTTTGAGTTCGGATTCGGGGGCGGGTTCGGGGGAGACGGGGGCCCTGGGCGCGTATTTGTCCTCGTTCACTGTCCGCTCCTTCTCAAACGATGGTTTCCCCGGAATCGGGGTCAAAGTAATGAGCCTTGGCGGTGTCGAAATACACCTCGATCCTCTCCCCCACCCCCACCCTCTCCCGGGGCGCGACCCGGCCGATGAAGGCGTTGCCGGAGGCGTTGAAATACACGTAGACCTCGGAACCCATCGGCTCCACCACCTCGATCATCGCCGCGATCCGGTCACCGGGGGGAACGTCCGGGGCGGAGCGGGCCAGGAGAACGTCCTCCGGCCGGATACCGTAGATCACTTCCAGCCCCTCCCACTGCTCCAGGGCTTTCCGGTGCTCGGCGGCGCAGGGGACCGACAGGCCCTCTTTCTCGAAGCGCGTTTCCGGCCCGGAGCCTCGCAGGCGCCCGGTGAAGAAGTTCATGGGGGGGCTGCCGATGAAGCCGGCCACGAAGCGGTCGACGGGGCGCAGATAGACGGTGACGGGGTCGTCGACCTGATGGATGACGCCGTCCTTGAGGACCACGATCCGGTCGCCCATGGTCATGGCCTCGACCTGGTCGTGGGTGACGTAGATCATGGTCGTCTTGATCCGCTGGTGCAGCTTGCTGATCTCGGTGCGCATCTGCACCCGGAGCTTGGCGTCGAGGTTGGAGAGAGGCTCGTCGAAGAGGAAGACCTGGGGCTTGCGCACGATCGCGCGGCCCAGGGCCACCCGCTGGCGCTGCCCCCCGGAGAGGGCCTTGGGCCGGCGGTCCAGGTAGTTGGTGATCTCCAGGATGTCGGCCGCCTCCCGTACCCGCTGCGCGATCTCCTCCTTGGGGAACTTGCGCAGCTTGAGCCCGAAGGCGAGGTTGTCCCGCACGGTCATGTGGGGGTAGAGGGCGTAGTTCTGGAAGACCATGGCGATGTCGCGGTCCTTGGGGGGGAGGTCGTTGACCACCCGGCCGCCGATGGAGATGCGGCCCTCGGTGATGGTTTCCAGGCCCGCGATCATGCGCAGGCAGGTGGATTTCCCGCAGCCGGAGGGGCCGACCAACACCACGAACTCCTGGTCGGCAACTTCGAGGTTGACCCCCTTCACGGCCTCGACGCCGCCGGGATAAACCTTCTTCACGCCCTGCAGTATAACGTTGGCCATCGCTCCCCGAACCCGTAACGGGTTTGAGGGTTCAGTTTACCAACGGCCGCGGCCGCCGTCAAAACCGTTTTCGACGCGCGGCAAACGGCCCGGGGGCGCCGTTGCGCCCCCGGGCCGCGTCGCTCGATTCCGGGGCCGGCGATCAGAAGAAGAGGAGGGCGTTGGCCCCGATCTGGGTGATGGGAACGTCGCCCAGGTCGCCCGTCCCGCGGTTGTAGATGACCTCGGCCTCGACCGCGAACTTCTCGCTGAAGAAGACGTCGAGCCCGACGCCGCCACGGAAGACGGCGCCGGTGAAGGTGTCGCTCCCCAGGTCCAGGCTTCCCCACCCGGAGATATCGCCGCTGTAATCGGCCTTGGCCCGTCCGTAGCCCAGGCCCAGGATGGCGTAGGGCCGGAACATCCCGTCGGGAAGCGGATAACCCTTGCCGTTGACCGTGAAGGTCATGAGCTTGACGTCGGCGTCGGCGGAAGCCGATATGTGCGTGACCGGATCGGTGAAATCCACGCTGGAGCTGAACTTATGGGCGTAGCCGAAGTTGCCTTCGACGGCCAGGTATTTTATGGGGTAATAGCCGGCCTTGAGGTTCAGGCCCCAGGAGTTGTCGAAGTCGTCCCACTTGACGTATTCGCCTTCGTAATCCTCGCCGTAGTCGATGTGATTGATGGCCAGCATCAGCCCGGCGCCGACGTACCACTTCTTCTCGGCGGACGGGATCTTGGCCTTGGCCGGCTGGGTTTGGGCCGGCACGGCGGAAGCGCCCGCCGTCAGCAGCGCCAGGGCTGCGGTTACGACCACTGCTTTCTTCATCCTCCCTCCTTCCCGGGTCCGCGGACCCGAACGGTTGGGCCGCCGGCCGGGGGCCTGGCGGCGGGGACCGATAATATAGCATCTTTTTCCCCGGACGGCAACCGCCGACGGCGTCAAGACAATACGGGCGCGCCGCTAGGGGAGCCGGGACGGCTCGGGCCAGTCCAGCTCGAGCTGCCGCCCGGCACCGGGCGCCGCGGGAGGAGGGGCGCCGACGGACACTTCGGGGCTGGGGCGGTCGGGGTAGGTGAGGTGGATCCGGATATGCTCCTTCCCCCCGCGCCGGAGCCTGTCCTTGACCGCGCCCAGAGCGATATCGGGGCGGTTGCAGTCGCGGCTGATATGGGCCAGGAAAACGTCGACCAGGGTTTCCGCGCATACTTCGGCGATGAACTCGGCGGTGTCCTCGTTGGCCAGATGCCCCCGGGTGCCCTTGATCCGCTGCTTCAGGCTCCAGGGGCGGCGGCCGGACATGAGCATTTCATGGTCGTAGTTGGCCTCGATCACGGCGGCGTGGGCCCCGCGAAAGGCTTCCCGCACCGGGCCGGTGACGAACCCCAGGTCGGTGGCGACCGCCACCCGGGCGCCCCCATGCTCCAGCACGAAGCCCACGGGATCGATGGCGTCGTGTTCGACCGGAAAGGGGGAAACGTCGATGTCCCCGATCGACCAGGTGTCGTGTTTCTCGAAGGTGCGCACGGCCGGCAGGGAGGGCACGCGCTCGAGGATGAAATCCCGGATTTCCGCGTTGACGTAGACGGGCCCCCGCCAGGTCCGGGAAAAGGCTTTCAGCCCGCGGACGTGGTCGGTGTGCTCGTGGCCGATCAGGATGGCGTCCAGGCGCTCCGGACCCAGCCCCTGCTCGTCCAGGAGCCGGGAGAGGGCGGAGGCGCTCAGGCCGGCGTCGACGAGAACGGCCGTGGTCTCGGTCCTCACCAAGGTGGCGTTCCCCGTGCTCCCGCTCGACAGTACGCAGATCCTGATCATTTTCTTCCCCGTTCCGGCGCGATTCTATGAAATCGCAGGGAGGCATGGTACAATCAAGTATCGTCGGGAAACAAGCGAGATGGCACTGGAAATACAACAGCTCCCCCAGCAGGTCCAGCGGCAGGAACAGCGGATGATGCTGTCCCCGAAGATGCAGCAGGCCCTGCATCTGCTCCAGGTGCCGGCCCTGGAACTCCAGGAGCTGGTCCGGCAGGAGCTGGTCCAGAACCCGACCCTGGAACAGGTCGAGGAAGACCGGGAACCCGACCCCGGCGGCGAAGCCGAGGCCGGCGAGATCGAACCCACCGTCTACGACGACGAAAACGTCGACTCCTACGACCGGGACCTGCTCGAGGACTACTACCGGATCCTGGAAGCGGACCGCGAGTGGCGCGATTATTACCGGGAGAACTACAACATGATCCTGGACCGCGCCCCGGACCAGGAGATGCTGGACTTCGCCCAGCAGTCCCGGACCCGCCCCGTCCCCCTCGACGAGTACCTGATCGGGCAGTTGGGGACGGCGGGGCTGAGCCCGGAGGAACGGGAGAT